>JAITKN010000041.1 GCA_031278415.1 Oscillospiraceae bacterium | reverse complement strand
CGCGCCTGATTTCACGGCTCACGGCGCTCTTGTGCCTCCCGACCCTCTCCGCTATCGCGGCCACTCCAAGCCCTTCCCGCAACAGCGCCTTGATCTCCCCGCGCTCCGAAAGCGACAGGCGTTGAAACTCCCGCTTCCCTTTGGCATACTCTTCTTGTGCCATAGTGTTCTGCTCCTTTCGTTGCTGTTATTCTCAAACTCAATGATACAGCATTTCCCTATGACCTTCTACTTCTTTTCATCTGTTGCATTTCATTTTACAATGAACCCTCAAAATCTTGCGCGCCACGGCAAAAGCATTTACTTTTTCCCCGTTTATCTACCCATCTAATACCGTGATTTCTTAGCCAAGATCTTGTTAAATGTGTAAATATGAGCGTATAATTCTGTGTATTTACGCGGCGTCCTTCTCGAAAACAGGTATTTTTATCCGTTTTTGTGTATGTAGCTGAGCAGTAAAAAAGTAAATGCTTTTGCCGTGTCTTGCGCGCAAAAACCGCTTGACTTTCTGAGCGTATGGTGGTACAATGTCGCCATGATGAATAAGCAGAATGAAACCTATACGCAAATTTCAGGCGTGGTTGCCGGAATCGTTTTCCGAAATGAGGAAAACGGCTACAGCGTTATGAAGATTGACTCTGCTGACGGCGGCACTATTACCGCCGTCGGAAATCTGCCGTTTGTCTCTGCGGGTGAAACGCTTACCCTTCAAGGCTCGTGGGATACGCATCCCAGCTATGGCGCGCAGTTCAAAGCTGAAAGCATTGAATACCACTTACCGAAAACGGAAAGCGAAATTCTGCGCTTCCTAAGTTCCGGCGCGATTACCGGAATCGGAGCCGCTACCGCCAAAGTAATCGTCGCTAAATTCGGCGAGGACACCTTTCGCGTGTTTGAGGAAGAACCTATTCGGTTGGCTCAGCTTAAGGGTATAAGTGAGCGGAAAGCACTGGCAATCGGAGAGTCATTCCGCAAGCAGACGGCACTTCGTCGGCTTACGGAGTTTTTTTCCGAGAACGGACTTAGCTTGAAATACGCGTTGGAAGTGTACTCTGAATTCGGTGACGACGCGCCTGCGGCGCTGCGCGATAACCCTTACTTACTAACGGGCGAGCGTTACGGAGCGGACTTTTCCGAAGCGGACGAGTTGGCAAAGAACCTCGGATTCAGCGGTGACAGTTCCGAGCGCGTCCAAGCGGCGGTAATGTTTGAGCTTTGGCATAACGCGGAGAATAACGGGCATTGTTTTATTCCCTTGGACAAATTGACTGACGCGACAGCGAGACTTATTAATGTTGACGGAACCCTCGTGCGCGAAGCTGTCGATTCCCTTTGTGATGCCGGAAGCGTTGCGGTCGAAATGACCGAAGATGCCGAAAACAACGCGGCAGTATACCTTACAAAACTTTTTCTTGCGGAGCGATATGTCGCCGAGCGCCTTAGTTCCCTTGCAAACACGGAAAGGACGATATCGTACAACATCGAGCAGTTTTGGCAAGAGTTGGATTTCGGTATTGAGTTGGCCGCCGCGCAAAAAGAAGCGGTTATAAAATCTGTCTCTCGCGGCGCGTTCTGCCTTACCGGCGGACCCGGTACCGGAAAAACGACAACGGTTCGCGCCATACTTTCCCTGTTTGAGCGCATGGGCATAAGAACGCTGTTGGCAGCTCCTACCGGCCGCGCCGCCAAACGAATGACGGAGCTTACCGGTCGGGACGCGAAAACTGTTCATCGTCTGCTTGTGACAATGATAGACGAGAAAACCGGAAAGTTCTACTTCAGCAAGAACGAAACAAATCATATTGACGCTGACGCGGTAATACTCGATGAGATTTCCATGGTAGATTTAGAGCTTATGCAAGCACTTCTGAAAGCCTTGAAGCCAAACGCCAGGCTTATTATGGTCGGCGACGCTGACCAACTTCCAAGTGTCGGCGCGGGCAATGTGCTTGCCGATATTCTTGCCGCCGAGATTATCCCGTGTGTGCGCCTGACGGAAGTATTCCGCCAAGCGGCTGAGAGTCTGATTATACGCAACGCTCACAAAATCAACGCCGGTCTGCCGCCGGAACAAGGGAAAAAGAACGATGATTTCTTCGTGCTGACCTCCGCAAACGGCGAAACCACGGCTCAGCTGATTGAAGAGCTTTGCGCAACGCGCTTACCGAAGAATATGAATATCCCGCCGGATCAAATTCAGGTACTTACACCGACAAAGATTAACGGAACCGGCACTCGCGCGCTGAACAAACGATTACAGGCAGTAATGAACCCTCCGGACGCGGCAAAGCGCGAAAAGCAGTTCGGAGATTTGATATTTAGGGTAGGCGACCGTGTCTTACAAATCCGCAACAACTATGAGATACTCTGGGAGAAGCCGGACGGCGAAATCGGAGCCGGCGTCTTTAACGGAGATGTCGGCGCGATTGTGAGAATCGACGCCGCGGAGCAGATTGTAGACGTGGAGTTTGACGATAAGCGACTGACATCGTATGCTTTTGAGCAACTCAATGAGCTTGAACCGGCGTTCGCTATAACGGTCCATAAGTCTCAGGGCAGCGAGTATCGCGCGGTTATACTCGCGCTGATGAACGTACCGAAAACGCTTCTGACACGCTCGGTACTCTATACGGCGGCAACTCGCGCAAAAGAACTTATGATAATAGTGGGCGACGAGCGTTGCGTATACTCAATGGCGGAGAACAACCGCACAAAAAAACGCTATACCGCGCTGAGAAAGCGGCTTGCGGAATACTCGGGGCAAGCGGCGGCAGAATGAATATCTTCAATCTGATTTTCCCGAGACGATGTATTTTCTGCAATGCGCCGTCCGGCGCTGATGAGATTTGCGGATATTGCAAATCACGGCTCCCGTGGTGGGGCAAGCTTGAAAATCTCGGCGGAGATTTGCCGATTACCGCTCCGTTCAAATACGAGGGCAAAGCGCGTCGGGCCTTGCTGGACTTCAAGTTTCACGGCAGACACAGCTATGCCCGAACATTTTCGGCGTTAATGGAGACCTCTGTTCGCGACCATTATGGCGCGGACTCATTTGATACGATTACGTTTGTGCCGCTCCACCGGCTAAGAAGACTAAGGCGCGGGTATAATCAGGCGGAACTTCTCGCCAACGCGCTCAGCCGAAAAATCGGGGTGCAGGTTACGAAAACACTCACTAAACCGCGCCGCACAACGGCTAACAGCAAGCTGAACTCCGCTCAGCGCTCGGAGAACGTCATAAGCGCGTTTCGCTTAAAGCAAGGCGCAAGAGTTTCGGGCAAGCGGATACTTTTGGTTGACGACGTATGCACTACGGGCGCAACCCTTCAAGAGGCCGCTAAAATCCTTATGCAGGCAGGCGCCGCTCAGGTTATGTGCGCGGCGGTGTGCAGGACAATATAAAGTAATCAACAATCAGCAAACGAAAGGAAGCAAAATGGCATTCGGAAAAGACATCGCGATTGACCTCGGCACAACGATGGTGCGCGTTTACACTCGCGGAAAGGGTATTGTTATCAGCGAACCGACAGTAGTGGCAATGGACAGAGCGTCAGGTAAGCTGCTCAAAGTCGGTACGGAGGCGGAGTCTATGCTCGGGCGCGCGCCGGGCAATATTGCGCCGATTCGCCCGATTAGGGGCGGAGTTATCTCCGATTATGAGATGACCGAGCAGACGCTGCGTGAACTTCTGCGTAAAATCGGTTCGCTAAACCTATTCAAACCGCGATTAATGATAAGTGTTCCAAGCGGTATATCTGAGGTCGAGGAACGAGCGGTAATTGACGCGGGTATCTCTGCCGGCGCGCGAAAAGTATACCTTATGGAGGCTGTTCTCGCCGCCGCCGCCGGAGCGGGCATTGATATCACTCCGCCGGAAGGTCATATGGTCGTCGATATCGGCGGCGGTACTACCGATACGGCAGTTCTCAGCCTGTCCGGAATTGTACAGTCAAGCTCCATAAAAGTTGGCGGTGACGCTTTCAACGACGCCATTATCCGATACGTTAAGAAAAAGCACAATATTTTAATCGGTGAACGCAGCGCGGAAGATCTGAAAATAGACCTCGGAACCGCGTTTCCCACAGACGATGCGACTACTACAGAGGTCAAGGGGCGTTGCTTGCTTACCGGACTGCCGCGCTCGTTTGCGATTACCGGCGAGGAGATTCGCGAAGCACTCGAAGAACCATGTGAGCGGATACTTGACGAAATCCAAAGCGTTTTGGAACAAACGCCTCCCGAACTTGTTTCGGACGTGTCAAACAACGGCATAATCTTAACCGGCGGCGGCAGTCTGCTGCGCGGTATGGATAAGCTGATTAGCATACGCACGGAGATTTCAGCCTCATTGGCAGCAAATCCCGCCTCCTGCGTCGCGCTCGGCTGCGGCAAGTCTCTTGCAAACCTAAACGAAATGGCGGACGGCGTAATTAACCTCGCCCGCAAACGCCAAGGTTACTGATTCAGTCGGGCGGTACAATGTGCAGCCGAGATGCTCGCGCAACCGGATTCGAGCGTCCGCTCGAGCGTCACGCTGAACAGTCGTTCCTATGCCGGTTCCGGCTATCGGAACCCAGTCGACTCTTAATTTCCGCTATTATTTCCAATATCCGGAATTTGATTTTGTATTCCCCTGATTTGCCCTTGATAAATCGAACTTGTTCATCGCCGAGCATAGCGAACGCGTCCTCCGCGTCTAAGTCCTCCGCGCTTACCGCCTCCACGCACAGGGGCGGGAAAAGTACACACCACCAGTTCTCGCCCTTGCCCGCGCCGATCGTTATCTGAAGTGAGTTGTATTCCCCCGCCGGCAGAGTAAATGTATCATACTCGCGCTCCGGAAAGTTCCGCCTCTGTAAAGTAATCTCACAATCCGGATATTCTTGCGCTAAAGCCGGAATCGCGGCACGAAGACGCGCCGCCGCTTCCTCGCTTCCGGTCGCTCCGCTGAGTATCGGCGCGATGCCGGTCAGTATACGGTCTCTGATCTCAATTTTGTATTTTTGATCCGCGTCGCTGTCGCTGTTAGCAACAACGCGCAAACGAATGAGCTTCCGCGAAAGCTCGGTCTGCTCCGACTCCAGTCGCGCTGAGTACGCTACGGTAATAAGGACGGCTAAGGCAATAAGTACGTATTTAACGTTAAATTTATTCATATGATTTACTCCTCCTGCCGTGATTATCGACAATACGGACGTGTTTTATACCTGCGCTCAATATTTTATCTGCTTTACATAGCCCACGGAAATCAATTTTTGCAAATTGAAGAAAAAGCAGAATGCGGCTCATTCCGAAAGCCATGCCGAAACCGATTGACGGCAGGACAAAGGCAGCAAGAGCGAAAAAGCTGAACGATAGTAATATCTATATGGAATAGACCGGATTATCCTGCGTCACACACTTTGCCGATTTCACAAAAGTGTGCAATTACTGCCATAAAGATTACACATTGCTGTAATATAAATACAGTAACATAGGCGTTTACAGAGGAGGATTGTACGGATGCACAAGATTTTGATAGCGGACGACGAACCGGGCATCCGCGCGCT
>JAITKN010000012.1 GCA_031278415.1 Oscillospiraceae bacterium | reverse complement strand
GCGCAATACATACTCAAATTACTTCAAAAAAAGCCAATAGTGATGAGTGGCATTATTACATATCAAGCAAGAATTTGACAGCCGAAGAACTGCTGAAACGCGCTCGTTTGGAGTGGTCGATCGAGACCATGCATTGGTTTTGGACGTTCACTTAGGCGAGGACGGTTACAAAGTCAGGGACAAAAACATTCAGCTGAATTCAAATATTATACGAAAACACGTAATAAATTCTATCAGAACTCGTATCGCCGGTCTCAACGTCAAACGCCCAATTTCTCGCCTGCTTTTCGACAACCTCCTCGACCCAACCAACATCATTCCATTCCTCAAGCCTAAATAGTTACAAAACTAAATCGGGATGCCGCGGCTGAAATCCCCATTGACATAGGCGCTCGGCTATGCTATAATCAACCTACGATATGACTTCAGTAGTCGTGTAAACACTTACAATATTTAGGAGTGCGCAAAGCAAATGCGTTTAATGACTCGCACGGAAAATATTCAGACGGTAATCGCGGCAGTTCAGCGAGGCGCGGACTTTGTTGCCGTGCCGATGAGACTTGCGGGTTCGCGCGTATTCAATGAGGCGGCGGAATACACTCGCGCAAGGAACATTGGTCTGTTCGCGGAGCTTGATGGCGCGATTGCGGACAATCAGCTCACGGATTCGCTGAAAGTGGCGGCAGCCGCGGCGCGGTCGGGTGTCAATGGTTTGATTCTGGGCGATTTGGGGCTTTACTCCGCAGTTCGTAAAATTTTACCGGATATTCCGATAATTGCCGGCGCCGGACTTTCGGTTAAGAGTCCGGACGGCGCGCGATTGCCGGAAACGCTTGGCTTCTGCGGAGCGTTCGCGGCGCCGGACACCGAAAACGCGGTGCTTGAACGTATCATTGCCGGTTCATCCATCGACATTATCATAGCGGACAAGCCCGACACCGCACTCGCGAAGCTCCTTCCGCAGCTATACAGATACGAAACGGCAATTTTGCTTCCGCGAACCGAGAACCCCGATTCGGAAGAGAATACCGCGCTTGTTACAGAATATTTTTCCTCTGTGATTCGCAAGCGCCGGAAACCTCAAGCGTCGGAGATAAAAAAACTTAACGGGAAACTTCCTCTGACGGCGATTCGCGCCGCCCTGCTCAGCGAGGAAACCTATCCGGCGGTGAAACTTGCGCCCAAGCCGAAATACCGCGGCGGCGAGTTCGTCCTGCCGTCTGTCAAGCCGGACGAGCCTAAGCGGTACCCGCAAATAAGCGTTTACATCAGCAACCCGGAACTGCTGACTTACGAGCTTATCAGGCTGGCCCCTCTGATTCTGTATCTGCCGGTTGATCTGATACTCTCCAATCAGCAGAAAGTAACAGCATTTGCCCGAAACGGCAAAACTCGAATTTGCGCGTCGATTTCCGCGGGCGAATATGACTTCGCGGCATTGAAAAGTCTCAAACCGCTTGACATTGACACACTTTTAATCAACGACCTCGGACATACCGCTCCGGCGAGCGCGGCAGGATTCAAAGTACGCGCCGATTTCGGCATAGAGACGCATAATTCTCAAACCCTGCAATTCCTTCGAGAACTTGGGTTTGAGTCCGCTTGTATATCCGAAGCCGCATCTCTCACGGAAATCGCCGAGATGTTCAAGTATCTGCCAATAGAGGCGCGGTACAGCGATGAAATGCGAAAAAGCCGCCGGGGCATAACGTGGCTGCGTACAAGTTTTCACAAGGAAACGGAACGTGAATGTATCGGCAGATTGAAACGCATACTGTCCGTATAATCATCAAAATGAGGTATATTAATGAACAAGTTTCTTAAACAGAAAGGAATAAGGCTCGCGTTAGCACTGACAGCGGTCGTCGCGGCGATAACAATAGCTTCCGCGATATGGGGCAGAAGTTCCCCGATCGGCGCGGTACTCAAAACCATAACGTCTCCGTTTGAACGCGCCGTTACGGCACTTGCCGGTAAAGTTGAGGACGCATACGGTCTCATCTTCGCTTATGAACATATCAAGGAAGAGAATGCGGAGCTCAGACTGAAAATTTCCGCTATGGAGGCTGAAATTCGCGACGCGCGAGACGCTAACGCCGAGAATATTCGGCTGCGCGCATTGCTTGACCTTATAAAGGTCGGACAGAATTATAAGGTTCTTGCCGCGGCTAAGTTAATTAGCCGCTCTTCATCCGGCTGGTCAAGTACCTTTACAATCGGCGAGGGCAGCATAACGGGCATAGAGCGCGGCGATTGCGTTATTACCGAACATGGGTATCTTGTCGGGCTTGTAACAGACGTCGCGCCTACCACCGCTACGATGCGCTCAATAATTGATGTGGACAGCGGAATCGGCGCAATAATTGACCGTAACGGAGTTACCGGTATCGCGTCGGGAGACTTTAAACTTATGCGCGAAAGTAAACTGTCAATGAAATATCTGCCTGACAAAGCGGATATCCTCAATGGCGACACGGTAATGACGTCCGGAAGCGGCGAGGTGTTTCCGGCGGGAATCGTCATCGGATACGTAACCGCCTATACAATCAACGACTCCGGAATGGAATGGGTTGCGGAGATTAGTCCCGCCGCCGACTTAGACGCCATAACGGAGGTGTTCGTTGTTCGCCGCGCAATAAATAACGGGGAGAAATAGCCGAAGCAACCGGACTCGGCTGCTTCGGCGGTTTTCGAATGTCTGCGGTTTAATTTTCAGTGCCCGTTCGTGGCATCATCTTCGCGCCAGTCCCAATCGCGCTCATTGTAGAGAACGCGCGCGTTCATTTCGTCAGACTTCCACAATTCCGCCTCTTTGAAGCGTTGGCGCATATTATAGTAGAATTCAAACGATGTTTTGCAGGTCGCAAGCAGTTCATCCGTAGCTTTTATGTAATCCTTGGTGAACTCCATGGAGCTTTCGTCAAACGGAAGACCGTGCTTGGCATGTCCCGGAATAATGGTAGCAAAATTCATTGCCTGTAATTTCTCAATGTCAGCAATCCACTGTGCGCGTTCCTGCGCTGTAACCTCGCAGGTGAACGGATGCGCTTGGTTGAACAGCACATCACTGCCGATAAGCGTATTGAGGCTGGGAATTACTACGACGGTGTTGAAACGCAAATCGCCCATAATTTTATCGTAAACGACGATTTCTTCACCCTCTAAGTAGAACTTGTTGCTGTCCATTGGCTTGGCGGGGCTGTCGTAGAGCGGCACATTAAGTTCGCCGATCTGGTCAACCCACTCATCGCGCTTCGCTGTAAACTGCCCTTGAAGCGTCTTACAGACGTCGGGCATAGCGATTACGTTAGCGTTCGGGAAACCTCTAAGCAGAGCCTCGGTCCCAAAATAGTGATCCGGGTGAGCGTGGCTGACGTAAATTGTTTCAAGCTCCAGCCCACGATCGAGAATCTCCGCAAGCACACGATAGCCGTAGCTCATCGTCCACTGCGCGTCTACAACCGCGCACTTCCTCTCGCCGGCAATAATCACGCTCGCTACCTTGAATCCGTTCTCATCGGATATGCAAGCAATCGTGCGTAACTTTGCGCCCTTTACACGGGGATTTTCACGTACTTCAAATGCCATAGTGATAATTTAGCGGCGAGCAAGCAGCTCCGCCGCCGCTCCTTTCATTTTTGCTTTATGTGTAAGTAGTGTATCACAAATCTCTGCCGTTGTCAACATATATTGTAAGCGCAACACGGCAAAAGCATTTACTTTTTTACTGCTCAGCTACATACACAAAACGGATAAAAATACCTGTTTTTGAGAAGGACGCCGCGTAAATACACAGAATTATACCCTCATATTTACACATTTAACAAGATCTTGGCTAAGAAATTACGGTATTAGCCGGGTAGGTGAACGGGAAAAAGTAAATGCTTTTGCCGTGATTTATACCGCGCTGAAATAATTTTCAAAAAATCAGCAGTTGAGTTCAAGCGGGGTTCGTTTGCTTTCTCGTATTACTCTGTGTTTATCCTAAC
>JAITKN010000118.1 GCA_031278415.1 Oscillospiraceae bacterium | reverse complement strand
CGACAGTTAGCTACATAACTGCGACAGTTAGCTACATAACTGCGACAGTTAGCTACATAACTGCGACAGTTAGCTACATAACTGCGACAGTTAGCTACATAACTGCGACAGTTAGCTACATAACTGCGACAGTTAGCTGCATAACTGCGACAGTTAGCTACATAACTGCGACAGTTAGCTACATTGAAACGACTTATAGCCGGATATAAACGACTCGCAACCACAGGGAACCGGCTATTTTCATACGCATAAATTGCTCCATTTTGATAAACAATATACTCAGAAAGGGGTGTGCCTTAAATATGTCATTCAAACAAGAGGCGGGCGGCAGGCTAAGCCAACAGCCGGATATGCCGGTTCAAACGATAAAAATACAAGACGCGATGTTCGGGCAGGTAAATGACCTTGGCTCTGTAACGGCACGTTCCCGATACGGAAACATTCATTGTTTGACCATTGTCGGACAAATCGAGGGACATATTATACTGCCGCCTGACAACAAAACCACCAAATACGAACACGTAATGCCTATGCTTGCGGGGATTGAAGAAAGCGATGAGATTGACGCCCTGCTTATGATTCTCAACACGGTCGGCGGCGACATAGAGGCGGGCTTGGGGATCGCGGAGCTTGCAGCGTCTATGACAAAGCCCACCGCTTCGCTTGTGCTTGGCGGCGGGCATTCCATTGGTGTTCCGTTGGCGGTAAGCGCTCAGAGAAGTTTCATTCCGCCGACCTCGGCGATGACCATTCACCCTGTACGGTTAAACGGTGTAGTAATCGGCGTTCCGCAGTCGTTCGCGTACTTTCAGCGAATTCAGGAGCGAATAGCGGAATTCATCGTTGCGAATTCGCGTGTTGACAGGAAGAAACTCACGGAGTTAATGATGAATACCGTTGAACTCGCCAACGATGTCGGCAGCGTAATTTACGGTCGCGAAGCCGTACAGATAGGTCTCATAGACGAACTCGGAGGATTAAGCGACGCGCTTAGTTTTTTGCGCGCTGAGGTGTTAAAAAGGCGAGACGCGGCAGAACCAACTTCTTGAGCATAATCATCACTATCGCCTGAAGCGGGAACATAACCACCCATTGCAGCGCGCGGGTCGGGAACATAAGCGCGATCCAACGTTCGCCGAGCGTTACGCCCTTATCAACGTATGTTATAAGCGCGATGTTGAAAGAATTCAATATCAGAGTTACAAGTGTTGCGCTTATAAACGCGGTTATGACGCTGTCAAGGTAGTCGTTCTTAGAGCTTAACTTACTGCCGCGATAGAGAAGCGCTCCGAATATCAATCCGTTAAGCGCGGCGGTAACCGTAAACATCGGATTGAACATTCCCACTCCCATTGTAAGCGTTCCTATTACGTCGATAAGGACAGCGACCGTTACGGAATATCCCGCTCCGTACATTATCGCCGCCAACGCGATAGGTACGAAGTAGAAACTTACTTGGATAATGGGAGTCTTAACCGCGGGAACAACTTCCGCAAGCACGACCCCAAGCGCGGTCAGTACGGCGCATACCGTGATTTTTTTGATTGCCATTTTATTTGCCCTCCATAAAATAATTTTTGACTTGCGTTGTCTGATATAATGTTCCGCATACACAGATTACATCGTCCTGCTTAGCGGTTGTCATTATCGTGTCTAATGTTTTTGTAATGCCGGAATCCGCATAGGCTATCCTGTCCGAAATGGTTTCCAGCGATTTGACCATAGTCTCTCGGTCTTTATCCGGACGGCAGTTGAAAACGATCGTGATGCCGCGGTCAGGGAAGGCTTCGCGCAGGGACGCAACCAACGCGCTGATGCCGTTCGGGTTATGCGCTCCGTCGAGGATTACCGTCGGATCTACGCGCAGACGCTCAAATCGTCCGGGCCAGTAGGCTCGGTCAAGTCCGCGATTGATCGCGCCGCCGTCGATACCCAAGAGTTTCGCCGTCGCCGATGCCAAAGCGGCGTTCTCGCGCTGGTAGGCGGCGGACATTCGCGAGGCGGACTTGTCAAGCGGCAGTATCTTATAGTATGGCACATCAAGCGCATCGCACTTTTGCGTGAATACGCGCTCGACCTCGCTGTCCTGAGCGGCAAAAATAAGTTTAGAGCCGCGCTTAATGATTCCGGCCTTCTCCGCGGCTATTTGCGGAAGTGTATTGCCCAGTTCGGCAGTATGGTCCAAGCCGATACGAGTAATAACCGCTATCTCCGGCGGCTCAATCACGTTTGTAGCGTCAAAGCGTCCGCCGAGACCTGTTTCAAGCACGGCGATCGAGCAATTAAGCTTTTGAAAATACAAAAACGCTATCGCCGTAATTCGCGCAAAGTATCCCGGTTCCGTGCCGAAATCCAATTCGTTCCACGCCGTATCAACTATGGCTTCCAGCGCGGAATACTCCGTGCCGCTTATTTGAATCCCGTCAACGGTGATCCGCTCCGTTACCTTATCCAAATGCGGAGAGATATACAGACCTACACGCTCATAACCCGCCTCGCGCAGGATAGAGCTTATAAACGCGCAAGTGCTTCCCTTGCCGTTGGTTCCGGCAACGTGGATACAGCGTAATCCTATTTGCGGGTTATTAAGTTTGCCGCACAGCACTCGAAATCGCTCAAAATCAACCATTGCCGACATCCTTGAAGTATGTATTACCCTATCAGCGCACATAAAAACAGCCTTTTCCGTCCGGTGACAGAAAAGGCATACGATACAAGCGCATTAGTGTCAGCGGAATGCGGGAAACCGTCGCAAGCCAATCACATTCGTGGCGTGTCAGCTTTCGTCCGTCAGCAACTTCCCGTCTGAACGGCACTTAACGCAGTTGTCCCTACTCTGAATTTTTTAGGTTATTGTTATAATAGCATATCCCATATCAAAATGCAAGCTTTTTTTTGAGATTTAAAGGATGTCTTAAAAAGTAAATGCTTTTGCCGTGGTCGACGCATTTTTACGCTTGACATTTGAACTGCTCTTTGATATAATGCCGATGGTATGAAAAATAGTTTTTTTGCGCTGATTGCGCGGTCGAGGAATATTGCCCGTTGGGGGCTTATGCGTAACGGTTTTACTGAAAACGCGCAGGAACACGCGGCGGCATCGGCTGTTATTGCCCACGCGTTGGCGGTTATTCGCAATCGGGAGTTCGGCGGTGATGCGGATACCGGAATGTGCGCGGTTGCCGCGCTGTATCACGACGCTGCAGAAATTATAACCGGAGATTTGCCTACGCCAATCAAGTACAATAACCCGGAACTTACAGAAGCGTACAAGCGCGTGGAGGCGGTGGCGGTCACCACGCTCCTGAACGCGCTTCCGGAAGCAATGCGTCCTGATTATGCTGAGGCTTTATCCGGCGGCGCAGGTGAAACGCGCCTGATAGTCAAGGCGGCGGATAAGCTTGCCGCGTACATAAAGTGCGTACAGGAGCGCTGCGGCGGCAACTCAGAATTCCTATCCGCCGAAAAAAATACACTTGCCGCGTTAACAGCTATGCAATTACCGGAGGTAAATTATTTTATCGAAAACTTTATGCCGGCGTTCGGTCTGAATCTTGACGAACTGACAGGGAACTAATCCCCCCGATGCGTATAAACTAACTGCACTTAAAGGAGGCGTGACATAATGGAAGACATAATCGAAAATAGCGATCAGTTTGTTTCTGATGTCATTGAAGATGTATGGGACAATAATGTCCCATCCCAAAAAAGTGCTTACATTCAGGAGATCGAGCCGCTATACTTCAACCTCAACGGCTTGCAAGTGCCGAAAGACAGCCTGACTATGCTCGATTTGTTCTGTGGCGCGGGTGGGTTTTCTGTTGGCGCGTCTTGGGCAGGTTTCTTTCCGGTATTCGGCATTGATTATCTTGCGCCCGCCGTTTCTACTTGGAGTGCCAATCACCCCGATTCTATCTGCTGTTTAGGGGACATCAGGCAGACGGATGCGAAACATATTAAGACTTTACTCTCGGGAAAAAGCGTTAAGCATATTAACCTGATTGCGGGTGGCGTTCCGTGTCAAGGCTTCTCCATTGCGAACCGTAAACATAACGATAACGACCAACGCAATTTCCTATTCTTGGAATATATGAAATTCGTTAAGGTGTTTGACCCGGATTACATAATCCTTGAGAATGTGTCCGGTATGCGCAGTACGGCCGGAGGGCAGTTTGAGCAGAACATTATCGCCAATATGCAGAGCCTTGACTATACAGTTACTGTACGAATTGTAAATGCCGTCGAGTACGGCGTTCCACAGTATCGTCAACGGCTTGTTTTTGTAGGAGTCAAGAATGGCAAACAGCTTTCGGATAAGTACGAATTTCCAACAGGCGAATTCGCCGATACAAGTAAACAAAGAACAGTCAATGCTGCTATAGCGGATTTGCCGCCACTTGGCAATAACGAGGCGACCGATAAATATTCTACTGACCCAACGAGTGATTATCAAAAACTGATGCGCGGCGAGGGAAATATTGCTATTCCCAAGCCCGACAAGCTAAATAATCATATTGCCCCGAATCACCCCGCAGAGACCATTGAGAAGATAGCAAGCACACCGCAGGGCATGCCAATGTACCCAAAGTTTAAGCAGCGCATTAGGCTCGCCGAAAACGCGCCAAGTCCGACACAACTGGCAGGAGGAATTCGCCCACAGTTTCAGTTCGGACACCCAACACAGCCGCGAGGGTTGTCAATCCGCGAACGGGCGAGGATTCAGAGTTTCCCCGATTCATATGTTTTTCGCGGCGGCATTGTGCAGGAGCGTGTTCTGACAGGAAATGCAGTTCCGCCGCTTATGATTTATGAAATCGCAAAGCCAATATACGCTGATATAAAACGGCGTGACACGGAGGCAAAAAATGTATAGAGTTTGGTACAGCACGGAAAGTTTTGCCGATTTCATAATCGATCACACCGCGCTTGCGGGTAGCGAAGTCAGGAAAAACAAGATGTATGAAAGTGACGCAAATAATCCGAAGCGTTTTCATACTATGCCCGACCATATCCGCAAGATAATGTATCTTGACGCGCCGGACTTGATAGTCGAGCTTGATAACGAGCCGATATTCTCAATTGAGATCACGACCGAAGCGGGAACGGGTCATAATGCTTTTCAGCGGTTTGCGCGTATTGCCGCCTCTGTCGAAAATGGAGTTCCGGCGTTCTACATCTATCCCGAAGGTGCGATTATTACTCGGCAAGGTGCTAACTCACGCTGGGACGTATTGAATCCGTTGCTATTCAAGGCGATGGAAGGCATTATGAACATTTATGGTATACCTGCATTACTGTACTACTTTCCGACTGATATACACGATTTCCCGAACCCGAACGCCACAAACGCTCCGCATATTGGCAATAAGGGCTTGCGCTATGACACGCAAATCGCCAAGTATCCCGGCTGTCCTGATTCGGCAAGCTCTGAAATGCAGAAGATGTTTGAAGCCATTAACGAAGTCATCAAGGCTACAGCAAGCGGAGTGAAAATCGGGCAAAGCAAACTGCTCCGTAATTTGGTAATACGCGAACGCCGCGCCTTTATGAACGGCGAGTTTTCTACTAAGGCAAGCGGACAAGACATACATCAAATGTCGCCGCTGTCGGCAACTACCACGATTGACACGCAGTATCTGCTCAACCACCTTTCGCAGTATGAAGACAGCGATTACAGCATAGGCGAATTGCTCCGCAATCGAAGGAATACTGTACTCTACAAGGTGAATGCTAAGTTTCGCGGCGACCCATACCCCGGAGCATTAGCGGCGATTGATTATCTGCTGTGCCGAGAAGGGAAAACCTTTGAAGAACGACGTAATAACCTTGTGCTTGTATTCGGAGACTTGTCCGCTAATGAAAGGACTCAGACTATTTACGTTGCCGATAATAAAGGCTCAACTATTGCCGATTTTGTAAATGCCGTAAAAAACAGCGAACAGCATAATCTTTTGACACGCGATTATGACGAGCTTAGCAATGGCGAAAAACCGCGCTATCTGATGCAAGTTCGCTACGGCTCAACCTATTCAAAGGTTAAGCATATTCGTGTATACTCATACTTTGCGGATGCTATTCTTTTCCCCGATGGTTCGTTATGGAGGGACGCATAATGCGAGAAGAACAAGTTACAAAAGCGATACTGAAGCACTTGACCGACCGCAAGTGGACGATTGTAGCGTTTGACTTCCCGCAGAGCGGTACAGGCAAAATGCTTCATCCCAATAAGAGCGTATCGGAAAAGAACAAAGGCGGCATAATTCCTGATATCGCAGCTGTGAAAAATGGAGTTTGTCTGTTTTTCGAGAACAAAGACCGTACTGTTGAGAGCGATTTTCACAAACTCACGGAAGTCCGCGATGGTGAAGCCTATAAGGACGCTATCGCTGCACTACTAAACGGTTATGATGTCAAGCATATTTACTATGGTGTCGGTCTGCCGTCTGCGAAATACGGGACAAAGGCTCAGTCGCTTGCCGCACTTGTTGACTTCGTAGTCGGCGTAACGAGTGACGGCAGCATTGAGTGGCTGGCAAATACGCCGAGCATAGCCATTTAGAACGTATTCGCAGGAGGTTAGCAATATGGCAAAAATCCGAATTATCAACGATATAGCAAGAAGTTCTGCCGCTCTTGAAACAACTCTTGAAACAACATTAACTCGACTTAAAGTTATCATTTCGGATTTGAGTAGGTCCGAACCGGCAATATGGGTAGATAATGAATTGTCCGGTTACAAAATGAAATCGCCTTCATCGAAAAAAAGTCACGGCGATGGAGTGATAAGACGAGCAAACAAAAGCCGGAAAAAGGCAATCGGCGCAAAATCCTTACAAAATCAAAGGAGTAATATATGAAATCCATCGTAACGGTAATCGGCGAGGACAGAATCGGCATTATAGCCGCAGTCTGCACGGAACTCGCAAGGCTTAAGGTTAATATACTTGATATTTCACAAACGGTAATGCAGACATATTTCACTATGACAATGCTTGTTGATATATCGCGCTGCGATCGCTCGTTCGGCGAACTTTCCGACGCGCTAACCGAACTCGGCGGACGCGAGGGACTGTCTATACGGATTCAGCGCGAGGACATATTTAAGGCTGCTAACCGCATATAGGAGACTTTTTGAATGATTAACTCTTCCGAGATCCTAAGCACATTGGAAATGATCGAGCGTCAGCACCTTGATATTCGTACCATTACTATGGGAATTTCACTGCGCGACTGTACGCGGCACAGCGCGGAGCATACCGCACGGGAAATATTGGATAAAATCCGAATTGCCGCCGCGGGTCTTGTCCGTGTTGGCGAGGATATAGAGCGCGAGTTTGGGATTCCGATTGTCAACAAGCGCGTCGCCGTGACTCCAATCGCTGAGGTTGTCGCCGCTTGCGAAACGGACGATTATGTGATTTTCGCGAAAGCTCTTGATGACGCCGCTCACGAGGTCGGCGTTGATTTCATCGGCGGATTTACCGCTCTTGTGCAAAAGGGATTTACGGCATCCGACGAAAAACTTATACGCTCTATTCCCGACGCGCTTGCCGCTACGGAACGAGTTTGCGGCAGTGTTAACATCGCAAGCACTCGCGCCGGGATAAATATGGACGCGGTACGGCGGATGGGCGAGATCATCAAAGCTTGCGGTAACAACGCCGCAAGACTTGTGGTCTTTGCCAACGCGGTAGAGGACAATCCGTTTATGGCGGGCGCGTTCCACGGCGCCGGAGAAGGCGAACGCGTTATCAATGTGGGAGTCAGCGGACCGGGTGTAATCAAGACCGCCTTGGAGCAATGCAAAGGCGCGCCTTTTGATGAGGTCGCGGACGTAATCAAGAAGACAGCGTTCCGCATTACGCGTGTCGGACAGCTTGCGGCGCGGGAAGCGTCGAAGCGGCTTAACGTGCCGTTCGGCATAGTAGACCTAAGCCTCGCGCCGACTCCTGCGGTCGGGGACAGCGTCGCTGATATACTGGAAGAGATGGGTCTGGAGCGCGTAGGTACGCATGGCACCACCGCCGCGCTCGCGCTGCTGAATGACGCGGTCAAGAAAGGCGGAGTTATGGCAAGCGGTCACGTCGGCGGACTCTCCGGCGCGTTCATTCCGGTAAGCGAGGACGCGGGTATGATTCGCGGCGCGGAGTGCGGGTCGCTGACGCTTGAAAAATTGGAGGCTATGACCTGCGTCTGTTCCGTCGGACTTGATATGATCGCTGTTCCGGGCGATACCGGAGCCGCGACAATTGCCGCTATTATTGCCGATGAAGCGGCAATCGGAGTAGTAAACAACAAGACCACCGCCGTCCGTCTTATCGCGCCGCCGGGGCTGAAGCTCGGGGAACGAATAGACTTCGGAGGGCTGCTGGGATCCGCGCCGATTATGAACGTAAACGCGTACAGTTCCGAACTGTTTATCGCCCGCGGAGGGCGTATTCCGGCGCCTCTGAATTCGCTGAAAAACTGATCACCATACGATTTCACCGCTGCAATCAATTTTTGATTGCAGTTTCGCTTGTCATCCAACCGGGGAACTTAGCTTGAGAATTTACGGTTTCAGGCGTAAAACTCTCAAACGCGCCTGACGAAAGGCTTCTGAAACGCATTTCAGCCCATATCGGCGCGGTTTTTCTTAATCATTTCTGCGATTTCCGGATATCTGCCTATTATCTCTCCATAATTTTCACGCTTGTGAGGGCGTATGCAGTTCATACAGTTTTTGTAACCTCGTTCCGTGAAGCTGAATGTTCCCCCGCACTTATCTCCCAAGGCATACAATGGGCAATAGCAGAACAAACAGTTGAAGTTTTCCGCGTCAATACCTTTGTGGCATGGAAAGTATTCACAGTCCTTATGGCTGAAAAAGGAGTATTCACTTCCGAACCACTCTTCGTTGCGCGCGCTGTCCATTACTCCGCAATTACCGTGAGAAACGCAGCCGGCTCATCGCCGCCGCGCCTCTGACCATGCAGCATTTGAGGGTTGAAGTAAATGCTGTCGCCCTTGTGAAGCTCAATATCCTTGCCGTCAATAGTGATGATCACCGTACCCTCTACCACATAGTTGAACTCCTGTCCCTTGTGCGAAACCAGCGCTGCCGTGTCCTCGTCCGCGTGAAGCGTAACAAGCAGCGGTTGAGTAATCTTATGCGTAAACCTGAAGGCCAAATCCTGATAGTCATAGCCTTCATAGCGTTTGACGCTGCGTCCTTGACCTGCGCGAACAACTTGATAGGTATCAAGTTTTGCCTCCGCACCGGTAAGAAGTTCGTTGAAGTCAACCCCGAATTTATTCGCTACCTCAAACAGTACGCTTATAGGAATGTCCTCTCCCGTTGCCTCGTACCCGGCATAAACCGAGCGGGCAATACCCAATTCGTCCGCAAGTTGCTCCGGCGCATATCCGCAAGCGTCGCGAAGTCCCGCGAGGCGCTTCGCTATATCAATCGGATTGTTCATATGGTGGTCTCCTTATGGTTGAGTTTAATTGAGAAATTTATAGTTTGTCGACGGCAAAACGGTTGTAACCCGCGCATTATTTGCCTTGCCGCCATTCTTGCGGTGTACGCATTACGCATAACCTTCATAACGCCGCGCGATTTCGGAACACATCTGACAGGCGCCGCGGTTACCGTTCTGACAGCCTTGACAGAATGGCGCAAACTTCCGCGCGAGTGGCGGACTTTTTAGGGGCGAATGTACCGTCCTCATAACCGGTAATAAGTCCCTGCTCAGCCGCCCAGCTTACACCCTCGCTCGCCCAGTCGCTTACTTCACCCGCGTCAGCAAACTCCGCCGCGCTGCCGGAAATGATAACGGACGGATCGGAGCTTCCGGAATACTCGTCCTCGAATATAGAATCGCTCTCCGTTCCGTCTTCTTCGGATGTGTCATAGGCGCTGTAATCGGAACTGCCGGAATACAAGTCTTCTATCTCGTATTGTTCCGATAACCGAAGCAGCAAAAGAGCGATTTGCTCGCGTGTAATAAGCTCGTTTGGGCGGAACGTGTTATCCTCGTATCCGGTTACGACTCCGCTCTCGGCTGCCCAGGTTACGTATGGGCAAAACCAGTCCTCCGCCGTAACGTCGCTCATACTTCTGTAGTTGTAACGGCTTGGGTCAACCCCTGCCACGCGTGAAAGCATTGTTACAAACTCGGCACGGGTAAGTTCATTGGATGGAGCAAACCGGAAATTTCCCATTCCGTTCACGATGCCTCGCTCAGATAAGGAAATGATGTATGCGTTTGCCCAATGAGACGCGGGCACGTCAATGAATGTCCGTTCCGCCGGAATCGTATCGCCGCGCTCAACCTTATAGGAACCTTGCACAATAATTTCCGCACCATCGCTGTAGACTCTGATGATCGCTGCGGTGCCCTCCGCGGCTATGTATCGGTGCGCGGGGCTGAGTACCGCTGCCTCCGCAATCGACACTCCGTTAGTAAGGTCGATCAGTTCCCCGCCGCTCACTTCCGTATTGGCGTCGCCTGACGCGAATACTGCCGTCGCCATAGGCTGAAGCTCCAATGTGTCGCCGCGCGTCAGAGCCAATGTCTTGGCCGCAACCGCAAGAGAATACTCCGAAACCAACCCGGTTTCCGCTATGCCGTACTTCGCGCGAAACTCGTTTAGGCGCGTATCAATCTGACCCTGCAGGGCCGAGCGTATCGAAGGCACATACGTCTGTTCCAAGTAGCTCAGCGGCACAAGTTGGTCGCTTGCCCTGACCGTAAAAAGCAACGCGACCGAGATTGCCGTTATTGTCATTATACTGAATATCCGTTTCATATTCCTATTATACCACAACAACCAAACATTTGCAAGCCCTGTTTTTGGACGGTGTGTAGATATAAAAAGTCACTTGCAAAATACAAGTTTTATTGCCCGCCATATAATA
>JAITKN010000070.1 GCA_031278415.1 Oscillospiraceae bacterium | reverse complement strand
CGAACGCGAAAGCCGACACGCTGCTACCGCTCATCCGCAGCCACGCAGACCCGGAAGTCGTTGTAAACACGGATGGTTGGGCGAGTTATGACGGCTTGGTGGATATGGGTTTTCAGCAGTATTATCGTGTAAATCACGGTGAAAACGAGTTCGTTCGGGGTGAAAATCACATCAACGGAATTGAGGGTTTTTGGGGCTTCGCCAAACATCGCTTGGTAAAATTTTGCGGCGTAAACAAGGACGTATTTGACCTCTATTTGAAAGAATGTGAATACCGTTTTAACCTTCGCGGCGGCGGCGATATCTACCACGAACTGCTGAAACTTTTTCGCAAAAATCCGCTGTTTTTGAACGATGAAAATAATGTTGAAAAAAGAATTGACAATCAAAACCGGATGTGATAGAATCGTTGCATTACAGGGGTGTCGCTGATTGTTAATCCGGTCAAGCCCCTTTGCATTTGCTCTGTCCGCATTTTCCTTACCCCCGTTTTTTCTTACATTATACCATGTTTTGCGCCGTTTTGCAAGTGGTTAATATCCTTTTTTTCAACATGCCCTGAATACGAGCAGACTCGGTTTCAAGCAAATCGTCAGCGCAAAAGCCACATTTTAAACAATATTCAACATTTACATATCACGGAGGGGAAAGTATGAAAAAATATATCGTGTTCGCTGTTGCGGCGGCGATGATACTTCTGACGTCTTGCAAAGGAGTGCAACCCGAGAATTCTAACACAACCGATTCAGGAACTCCGAATAGCACTCAGCATTGGAGTCAGACGGAAACGGAACTGCCGATCGACCCAATGAAAGCTGCTTATCCGAAACTTGCCGGAGAAACTCTTTACTGGTTTGAAGGCAACGCCGACAACTCTGCCGCGCTGATGTTATCGATGCCGCTGAACGGAGGTGAGCCGATGCCGATTGCGGACTTTGAGGCATACCTTGTTATGGGCTTTACTGCGTTGGATAACGGAACGGGAGTTGTCCTGATTGCTGACGAAAACATGAACGCGTCCCTGGCAGAAATCGACCTTACCACAGGAGAACGTATCATATCTGCCGCGCTTACGGCGAGCGATGATGCGGTTATCGCGCTTGTTAACCTCACGCAAGACAAAGCTGCTGCCATCGTACAGTCCAAGTCCGGAGATTTGCTGCTTAAACCATTGGATGAAAAGCTGAAGCCGGGCGGCAGCATTGCAAAAATGCCGCAAGGGTTTAAAACTAATGGGCTTTGTGTTGACGGGAAACTACTTGGAGTTCTGCAAGATGAGTTGGTTGCAATAGATACGGAGTTCGGCAATCAGACAAGCATTTTGACGTGGATGGATAACGACCTTAATCGCGACGCAGTTCAGATTTTGCGGTATTCGCAATCGGAAATCCTGCTATTCTCCGCAGCGATTGGATATACGGGCGACACCGCCAAGCTAATCACGCTAACGCCGTCGTCTGAATTGGATCAGACGGAAAAGATCATACTGACGTTTGGATCGCGCAGTATCTCCGCCGACGTGCGCGCCGTAATTGCTGAGTTCAACCGTACAGATCCGGATTACCGTATTGAAATCGTGGACTATTTACCTATGGTAAACCCCACCGATGAAGACAGACAAACTGCAATCAGCAAAATAAATGTTGACATTATTACAGGGAATATGCCTGATATTATGCAACTTGGCGGAGGCTATCCAACGGACAAATATTTTGATATGGGCATTTTTGCGGACTTGGGTTCATTTTTAGATTCCGATGAGGGAATTGAGCTATTGCCTGCAATCAAAAATCTGTGGACGAAAAACGGAGTTCTGTTCAAAGTAAGTCCGGGATTTTCAATTTGGACTGCCGTCGGAAACTCCGATATAATCGGTAATACTCCAACATGGAACTTAGCGCAAGTCAAAACGATAATGGAACAACACCCGGGCTATGATCTGTTCCAAGGGAACACGGATACGGGTTATATGGTCTTAGCGTATTACTTAACTTTCAATATCGCGAGTTTCTATGAAATAAACAGCGGAACGCTGAGTTTCAGCTCAGAGGAATTTAGGTCTGCGCTGGCGTTCGCGAGTTCATTTCCGACGAATAAAAATCCGGAATTGTTTATACCCTACAAAGGCGTAGGCGATGAAAATTTCCTTATGTATCCGCTTGAACTTCGGGAGTTCAATACAATTTCAATGCTTAATTCATTTTTTGATGCCAAAATGGTGTACAAGGGCTTTCCGACAGGCGGGTTGTCCGGCAGTTTTGTCATAGCGACAGATCCTTTTGTTATGAACGCAAATTGTGCACATAAGGAAGGCGCGTGGCGTTTTATAAGGCGATTCCTATTGAAAGAATACCAGGCAAGCACTACCGAAGGGTGCTTTCCGACCAATCTCAACTATTTCAACGAGAAACTCAGCGAGGCAATGAAAGCTCCTGATAGTTCAATTATTCCTCACGTGTATGTTGACATTTCAAATGCTGCAAATTATGAGGATCCTAACGGATATATATGGGAATCGGAAGGCGAAAAACCAATATTGTTTGTCACCGCCATTGATTCTCATGGTACTGTGGTTTCGGAAGCTCCGGTTTTCCCGCTAACTCAAGAGCAAGCGGACGCATTCACAGCACTTGTAAACTCGCTTGACAGGGAGTACATTTCGGACGATGTATTGCAGTCGATTGTGATCGAAGAGGCTGCGTCCTTGCTTGAGGGTCAGAAGTCAATTGACGATGTGTGCAAGATAATACAAAACCGCGCCGAAATCTACATCAACGAAAAGAAGTAGAGTATGTAAGACTAATCAGTACTTGCAATGCAAGTGGATTATAGTGCTGTTGGAATTATTCAAATGCCGAATTTGCAAATACCGCTAATAAATCGACTGTGAATAGCAACAAAAAATTTTATAACGTTGCTCGGGCGTCAATGGTAAGTGAAAAAAGATTTATTAAACCGCCCAAAAACTTTTCGCGCACCTTTTTCCGCGTTCCGAATAGTATAAACAGGACACAAAAATGCAGGAGGTAACTGTTATGTGCGGTATTGCGGGAGTTGTCGGAGCGCAGCCTAAAAGTGTTTTAGACGCGCAGAATACTCTGATACGGCGCGGTCCTGACCGGCGCGGAATATGGAGGAGCGGCGACGCTGTCTTAATACATACGCGGCTTGCCGTTGTGGACTTAGAACACGGACTTCAGCCAATGACTCTGGACTTTGCGGGCGAAAAGTACATATTAGTATACAACGGAGAGCTTTACAACTCGCCGGAGCTTCGCGCGGAATTGAGTAAACTCGGGCATAGATTTACGGAACGCTCGGACACCGAAACGCTTCTGTGCGCCTATGCCGAATGGGGCGAAAAGTGCGTTGATAGGCTTAATGGAATCTATGCCTTTGCGGTATGGGAGCGCAACGCGAAGCGTCTGTTTATCGCTCGGGACAAAATCGGCGTAAAACCGTTTTTCTTTGCGGTCAGAGACGGAGCGTTTTTCTTCGGCAGCGAGATTAAGGCTCTGTTTGCGCTTGGCATCCGACCTCAAATCGATGTCGACGGCATTGCGGAGCTAATACTGATTGCGCCCGGCAGGACGCCGGGGTGCGGAGTTTTCAAAGACATTAAGGAGCTTAAACCGGGGTTCAGAGGCTTTTTCTCTGTGAAAAACGGACTTTACACCGAGCGGTATTGGGAATTGACCGACCGCGAACATCGTGATACATTTGAGCAAACCGCAGAGACTGTACGCGAACTCGTAATTGACGCCATTACTCGCCAGCTGCAAAGCGATGTTCCCGTTTGTACGTTTTTGTCAGGCGGGCTTGACAGTTCCGTTATCTCCGCCGTCGCCGCGCGATCCGTGCCTAATTTACATACTTTCAGTGTTGACTACGCTGACAATGACAAGTTTTTTACTCCGGATAAATTTCAACCGAACAGCGATGCTGATTTCATTGTCAAGATGAACAAGTTTCTCGGCAGCGGAGTAACGCACCACGACGTAACGCTGCATACGCCGGAGCTTGCGGACGCTCTCTTTGACGCGGTAGACGCGCGCGACTTACCGGGAATGGCGGACGTAGACAGCAGCTTACTGTTGTTTTGCAAAGAGATCAAAAAGTACGCTACAGTCGCGCTCAGCGGCGAGGCGGCGGATGAAATTTTCGGCGGGTATCCGTGGTACCGCGACCCAAGCGTTCGCGCCGTCAATGGTTTCCCGTGGGCGCAATCAACAGATTACCGCTCCCGTTTTCTGCCGGACGGATTCAGCGTTGACGCGAAAGACTTTGTGCGGTCGCGCTATCAAAACACGATTGCATCCGCTGACGTTCGCGCCGGAACATCCCCGGACGAACGCCGTATTCGCGAAATGGTACGCCTTAACTTTGATTGGTTTATGCAAACACTTCTTGACCGCAAAGACAGAATGAGCATGTACAGCGGACTGGAAGTGCGAGTACCGTTCTGCGACCATCGTATCGCGGAGTATCTGTATTCTGTTCCGTGGGAGATGAAAGACTATCAGGGCCGCGAGAAAGGCTTACTGCGTACAGCTGTCCGAGGCTTACTGCCTGAAGATGTGAGGAATCGAAAAAAAAGTCCGTACCCCAAAACGCACCATCCCGCATATCTTGAAATAATTTCCGAGCGCTTACGCGCCGTACTCCGCAGACAAGGCTCTCCTTTGACGCAAATAGTCAATCGGCGTGCGTTAGATGATTTGCTGACCGGCGAGGACTCGCTGAATGTGCCATTCTACGGTCAGCTAATGACCCGTCCGCAGACGATAGCGTATTTCCTGCAGCTTAATTATTGGATGCTCAAATACAACGTGCAAATTTTGTAAAAATTATCAACAGAAGGGTAGGGGATCGCTATGGTTCGGGAAATGCCTTATACAACGGAAAAGTTCACAGAGATTTGGCGCGGAAAAGACGGCAGGGAAGCGCTGTCGGTAAGTATTGAGTATCCTGCGCTGACGCTTCACAGCACTCCGGCGCGGAAAATTAACGCTTATTATGCGCGGCGTAACAGGCAATTTACTGAGATATGTAAAAAAATTCTGCCGCGCCGTACGGCGGACATATCCGGTTTGCCCGTTAAAGCCATCCTGACAACGCAGATTACCTACATAGACGCGAAGCGAGTAAGTCTGCTGAACGCCGTGGATTTTAACGGTGCTGCGCGAGCGCGTATATGCGCTGATTTGTGGAGTTTAGAGTCTGGTACTCCGCTGCCTTATACCGCGCTGTTTCCGGAAACGCGCAATCCGAAGGGGCATATTCTTAAACTCGTTCGTTCGGAAATTAGGCGTCAGAGCGAGCGCGGATTTCACACATTCTATCCCGGCGCGCTTAAACGTATGAGGTCGGCGTTCGCCGCGCGGAACATATTCCTGAATTCCGGCGGGGAAGCGGTGATACTGTTCCCGCGCGGAACAATAGCTCCTGACGTATGCGAGTTTGTCGTAAAGCAATCGCCCGAACCGCCTGAGTAGATGATTAAATCTTATGTAGGGTCAGACCTGTTATTCGCCAATCGCCCGATAGGTTTTCTGCGTTCAGCGTTAAATTTTCCGGGAGCGCGCAGACGTTTCCGGAAAATCGACCTGAAAACTTAACTGCACAGACCTATAGCGCAAACGGCATAGCGCAATCCGCCATTTTGCGCGTATTTAAGTAATGACACAATGATTCGAAGGCGCGGCAAAACAGCCGGCTGCGTGTAACTAATTGTAACCTATTGTTACTAAATTGGAAAACGTCGGAATTTGCCGCCGTTTCGGCGTTGCGCTTTTGTGCAAAATGCTGAATTTTCAAAAATCGCAAATTACCTCTTGCGTTTTGGGATTTATTGGTGTATACTGCGTTTACAGAAGGCTTCGGTATTACGTAAACCTTGCGTTGTTACGATTAGCCGTAATCCGAAAAGAGGTAATATTTGCAATATCTCTTGCATAAGATGTTCCGCAACACCTATTTATAGGCTTATAAGGAGCGTCACAATGGACAAGCAATTTTACTTCCGTGGTTTTTTGGTTTTGGCAATCGCGTTCGCGCTCGGTTCTTTTGCGGGCGGATTTGCCGCAAGGTCGTTTGGGTTAAGTCAAGTTACTTTCCCCGATAAGGATGCGGTCTCTTTTGCAGTCAAGTTATTCGCTAACTCCTTATTCCCGATCTTAGCGTTGCTGTTCGGAACATCGGTAATCGGCGTTTTGGGATTGCCGATACTCTGCGGAGCAAAAGGCTTCTGCCTCACGTTCGCGATGACCTCGGTGATGATAGGTGCGGATAGCGCAAGTAAAATCGCTTTACTGAGGTTCAAGACCGCTCCGGCAATAGTTTCAGTAACCGTTATGCTTTTGATTGCCGCGCAAGCTATGGTATCATCAGCGAAGCTGCTCAGACTGGCAAACAAGGCTGCGGTTTCCGGTCCGATATACGGCTTTAAGTACCGGTTAACCGTCATTTGCTGTCTCGCGTCTCTGGTAATTATATCACTAATTTAGTTGACCGATTTTTATTTACATACGTATTCTATACCGATTTCATTACCGCTATTTCTACACCCCTAAGGAGAACACCGCTATGACAACTGCAACTAACATTATTACGGCCTTCGTAGATTATCTTGAACACGAAAGGCATGTCGCACGGAATACGCGCACCTCATACGCGTGCGACATCGGACAATTTGCGCACTATCTGTCGGAAATCCGGGTTTCGCCTGACGAGGTAACATCCGGAAATGTTGCCGATTACATTGACGCGCTGAAAGCTATCGGCAAAGCGTCCTCTACACTGTCGCGGACACTTGCGGCGCTGAAGTGCTTCTATAGTTATCTTTGCGCAACGGGTGTATGCGAGCTGAATCCGGTGTCTAACGTTACTATTGAAAGGCAGCAGCGAAAACTTCCTATCGTGCTAAACATCATTGAAATGAACGACTTTCTCGGGCAACTCAGCGGCAGCGACTACAAGGGGATTCGTGACAAAGCGATGATGGAGCTTTTATACGCGACCGGGATTCGAGTATCGGAGCTTATAGCGTTGGACGTAGACGATTTTTCGCCGGAGATGAAGACGCTTACATGCGCGGGGAAAAGCGGCGCGCGCAGAATTCCCATTTATGACGGCGCCGCGTCCGCGCTTCAAGATTACATAAGTAAAAGCCGCGCATATTTGACTAACGGCAGTGATGAGAAGGCGTTGTTTGTCAATATCAGCGGCAAGCGTATGAGCCGTCAGGGCTTTTGGAAAATCGTTAAACACTATCAGGAAAAGGCGGGAATCACAAAGGAGATCACGCCGCACACTCTTCGCCACAGCTTCGCAACACATCTATTGGCAAACGGAGCAGATTTGCGTTCCCTGAAAGAAATGCTCGGACACGCCGATATTTCCAGTACGCATGTTTACAAGAGGTTAATCGACAAACGCATTAATGACGTATATCAACACACGCACCCGAAAGCAAATTTGCACTTCGCTGAATTGAGTGGGTAGAGGCGGTCATAAAGGAGAAAGAATGAACAATATGGAGAAAAATATAAGTAGTGGAACGGGCGACCGAAGATGGGTCACCATTGACGAAGCATTCCCGAACCGGCAACAAGATTTGGCGCAAGCCGAAGACAGGTTCAATCAAGAAATTGCCGAAGCGGAAGCTGCCGGCAAAGAGCCGTTTTCTTTTGAAAAACTCAGCCAGATATATTACCCGGACGACCGCTTGGGCGACAGCGAGGATACCTCAGCTCTGGAAGAAGATTACCG
>JAITKN010000057.1 GCA_031278415.1 Oscillospiraceae bacterium | reverse complement strand
ATTACCGTCGATTGCGATGGTGATTGCAGCATCCACACTGCAAAAATACGGCTCGTATTCCTTGGTCAGATCTATGCCTTCAAAATATTCCGGTATCCGAAGCTCATCTCTTTTTTCATACCCACATTATACTATGATTTTGTTCAATTTGTAAAAATTGATTTCCGTGCTTGACAAACCGAATCTCTTGTGATACAATGCTTAAAGTCGGGTAGGTATGACTTTTTTGCAGAGACACAATTTGCAAAAGCACAAAGCAAAGTCGGTCTGTCACGCATTATTTTTATGGAGGATATTCTGTTGGAAATCAGGCAGTTTGAACTGGGCGCTAAAAACATCGCGTCGGCAAAAGTGGTTATCACAAAAGAAAAGTTTGAAACCCTTATCAATGAGGTATACTTAAAACAACGGAAAAACATTACATTGCCGGGGTTTCGCAGAGGCAAAGCGCAACGCAAGATGATTGAGAAGTTCTATGGTGAGCGTATATTCTGGGATGACGCGATTAACGACAACCTCGAAGCCGCTTTAGAGTTTGTAATCACGGAAAAGGAGCTTAAGCCGGCGGCGCAGCCGTGGATTGACAAAGCCGACTACAATGAGGACTCCGGCGAGGTTGAGATTGAGCTTTCCGTTCCCAATTACCCTGTTGTGGAACTTGGTCAGTACCTGAATCTCAGCGCGTTTAAGCCGGATGCAACAGTTGACGAATTTGAGGTAGACGCTCAAATTGAGTCCGTTCGCGAGCGCAACGGCAGCATTGTCACTTGTGATCGTCCCGCAAATTGGGGTGATGTCGTCATAATGGACTATGTAGGCTACATCAACGGCGCGGCGTTCCAAGGCGGCAAGGGCGAAAACTGCAGTTTAGAGCTCGGAAGCCGCGCTTTTGTTCGGGGATTTGAGGAAGGTCTGATTGGCGCGAGCGCCGAAGAAGACCGCGAAATCAGCCTTACTTTCCCGGCACAGTATCATGTGGCGGCGCTGCAAAACGAGGATGCCGTCTTCAAGGTTCACGTACACGAGGTAAAAGAAAAAATTCTGCCGGAGCTTGACGACGACTTTGCGAAAGATGTTTCCGAATTTGACACGTTTGACGAGTATCGCGGCAGTATTCGCAAGGAACTTCAAGAAAGTGCCGACAAAAAGGCACGTGACGCTTTCCTTGACAACCTTATGGATCAAATCGTCGCCAATGCCGTTATCGACCTGCACGAATCACTTATTGAAAAACACCAACAAGAGCTTATGGTACAGCGGGCATCCCGAATGGGTATCGACCTTGAGACTTACCGTAAAGTTCTCGACAGTAACTCAGAATTCACCAAGGCGTTTAGCGAAAACGCCGAAAAGAATCTGCGCACGGAACTTTGCCTTGCCGAAATCGGAAAGCGTGAAAATGTTGAGCTGACAGACGAAGACAAAACTCGTGAGTACGCTGAACTTGCCGAAAGATATGGAGTTGACGCGGAATCCGTAAAAACCTTCATCAATACCGAAACTTTTGAGCGCGGCATTCTATTGACAAAAATTGCGGACGTGATTATCGCGTCCGCCGTTCCGCTTGATACCGAACCGCTACCGGCGAAAAAACCGAAGCCCAAACAAACACCCAAAGTGACGCCCAAACGCACGGCTAAATCGACCTTCAAACCGGCGTCCGAGTCCGCAGAGAAAACCGCGCCTGAAGCTGAAACCGCCGCGGAACCGAAATCCGAAGCTGAAACCCCTGCGGAACCAAAGGCAAAGGCAAAGACAAAAACCGCGGCTAAGAAGAAAACCGCCGAAGTTCCCGTTGCCGAAGTTCCCGCCGCCGCAGATACTTCGCCGGCAAGCAAACCTAAGACCACTCGTAAACCCGGAACAAAAAAAACTGAAACAGAGACAGCAAAGGAGGAAACAAAATGATTCCGAAAAATGCAAGTTTAGTGCCTTACGTTATTGAACAAACCTCACGCGGCGAGCGGAGCTATGACATATTCTCGCGCTTGCTTAACGACCGCATTATTTTCCTTTCCGACGAGGTAAATGACACCACCGCGACCCTTATAGTCGCGCAGATGCTCTTTCTTGAGGGTCAGGACGCGGACAAGGATATTCAGTTCTACATTAACAGCCCGGGCGGCTCAATAACGAGCGGAATGGCGATTTATGACACGATGCAGTATATTAAATGCGACGTTGCGACGATGTGCGTCGGAATGGCGGCGTCGATGGGCGCGTTTCTGCTGTCTGCGGGCACGAAGGGTAAGCGCATCGCGCTTCCGAACAGCGAAATTATGATCCATCAACCCTCCGGCGGAACGCAAGGTCAGGCGACAGACATAGAAATTCACGCGAAACGCATTTTACAGATGAAGGAAAAGCTGAACCAAATCCTTGCCGATAACACCGGTCAGCCGCTCGAGCGCGTCAAAGCCGACACCGAACGCGATAACTTTATGACGGCGGAAGAGGCGAAGGAGTACGGGTTAATTGACAAAGTTATCTACTCGCGGGAGTAATTAACCGAAACCAATTTCAACAATTACGGAGATTTTTAATGGCAAAAATTATTGACAATATGCGCCCGAGCGTACGTTGCTCTTTCTGCGGCAGATCTGCCGATGAGGTCGGACACCTGATGTCCGGTAAAAACGGGTTCATCTGTGAGTTTTGCGTCGACACTTGTGTCGGAATTTTGGAACGCCGCGGAATTGAACTGCCGTCACGCCGCGGGGCGATCATTGAAAAAATTACCGGTGATGATGACAGCGCGTCTCTTGAGACGCTGCCGAAACCGCACCAAATCAAGGAGTTCCTTGACCACTACATTATCGGTCAGGACGCCGCGAAGCGTACCCTTTCGGTAGCGGTTTATAATCATTATAAACGACTGTATCATACAGGGCAGAATTCTGACAGCGCGACTGAAGCCGTTGAGCTGCAAAAGAGCAATATTCTGCTCTTAGGACCGACGGGTTGCGGGAAAACCTACATTGCGCAGACGCTGGCTAAGATTTTGAAAGTGCCGTTCGCCATTGCCGACGCTACGACGCTTACTGAAGCGGGCTATGTCGGCGATGATGTTGAAAATATCCTGGTACGTTTATATCAAGCGGCCGGCGGCGATATTAATAAAACTCAGCGCGGCATTATCTATATTGACGAAATTGACAAAATCTCACGCCGAAGTGAAAATGTAAGCATTACCAGAGATGTCAGCGGCGAGGGCGTACAACAAGCGTTGCTGAAAATTTTGGAGGGTACCGTCGCTTCCGTGCCGCCTGCCGGCGGGCGGAAACACCCCGGCGCGGAAATGATCAAAATCGACACCACTAATATTCTGTTCATCTGCGGGGGCGCGTTCTCGGGGCTGGAGAAAATCATTGAAGACCGTATTAACCAAAAATCCATTGGCTTCAACGCGACAATACTTGGGGCGCGTGATCGTGAAGAACTCGGGAACATCTTTGAAAAGGCGCAGAGCGCGGATATCCTTAAATACGGACTGATTCCGGAACTGTGCGGACGTTTGCCGGTCATTACTCCGTTGCGCGAGCTTAACCGAGGCGACCTTGTCAAAATTCTTACTGAACCTAAAAACGCGCTCACGAAGCAGTATAAAGTATTGCTCGGCTACGATGACGTGGAACTGGAATTTACCGACGACGCGCTTGACGCTATCGCCGACCGCGCTGTGGAAATGAAAATCGGCGCTCGCGCTCTGCGCGGCATTGTGGAGTCCATTATGACAGATACTATGTTTGCGGTTCCCGGCGACAAGTCCATCCGCAAAATCACGGTTACTCGCGAATGTGTAGAAAACGGAACTCCGCCGGAACTGCTTAAAGCCGCGTGAGCCGATTTGCGTCTGCTGAACAGACCCCCTCGGAAACTGCGTATTAAGGCGGACGACTGCCGCTGTATATAGATACCGCAAGGGAGGACAACGAAATTAGGCACAGTTTCCGAGGATGTCTAATAACTATCAACTGTTTCAGAGGTCTTATGTCTGAACAATCCGTATTACTGTCAAAGCTGGCGGAACTTCTGCAGCTTAAAATCGAATACGCGCCGAACGATTTTGAAGCTCGTACTATTACCACCTCGGCGGTTAATCGTCCGGGGTTACAGTTGGTGGGTTTTTTCACGCAGTTCGACAATACCCGCTTGCAATTTATGGGCATTGTAGAAATAATGTACCTGAAAACCTTGCCTTCCGATGAGCGCCGTAAGGTGTTTACGGAACTGTTCAAGAGGAATATTCCCGCGTTGGTAATCTGCAACAATATGGAGATCTACGCCGAGGCGTTAGAACAAGCGCAGATGTATGAGACGCCTCTGTTCTCGACCGGCAAAGACACCTCTTTGTTCTCCGCCGAGATTATCGCGCGGCTGAACGCTATGCTCGCCCCGAGCATTACTCGTCACGGCGTACTGGTAGAAGTATATGGCGAGGGTATATTTATGACGGGAGACAGCGGATCCGGCAAAAGCGAAACCGCCATTGAGCTTATCAAGCGCGGACATATGTTAGTTGCTGATGACGCGGTAGAGATTAAGCGCGTATCGTATGATACTCTTATCGGTTCCGCGCCGGACCTAATACGTCACTATATGGAAATTCGGGGAATAGGCGTAATTGATGTACGCCGTCTTTACGGAATGGGCGCGGTGAGCAACAGCACTACTATTGACCTCATCATCGACTTCCAACCGTGGTCGGAACACGAGCATTATGACAGACTCGGCGCGGATATCAATTACACAGAGCTTCTGAACGTCAAAGTGCCGTCCATGCTTGTTCCGGTTGCTCCGGGACGCAACCTTGCGGTAATAGTGGAAGTCGCCGCAATGAACAATAAACAGCGCAAAATGGGATTCAATGCCGCCAGGGCTCTGCAAGAGCGTTTGCTTGATCAGCTGAATGGTCATAACACTTAATTGAACAACCTTCTCCGGTATGCGCAAAAAGGCTTGAGAATTCGCGCATGACGCGACGCGCCGTTTCTCGCGCCTGATAGACCTTCGCAACTCTGCGAAAGCGAAAGCTGAAAGCGGTCTTTGGCATTCCGATGTCGAGCTGTTTGTTTTCTCACTTTTATGCCCCTCTTGCCGCAACCTTTCTTGAGTAGTACCTGCTATTTTTATCTGCACCGGAATGAGAATTCGGGAATGAGCAGCCCGATTTAGTTTTGTAACTATTTGGGATTGAGGAATGGGATGATGTTGGTTGGGTCGAGGAGGTTATCGAAAAGCAGACGAGATATTGGACGTTTGACGCCGAGGTTGTCAAGGCGGGTTTTGATCGAATTTATTACGTGTTTTCGTATAATATTTGAATTCAGCTGAATGTTTTTGTCCCTGACTTTGTAACCGTCCTCGCCCAAGTGAACATCCAACAGCCAATGCATGGTCTCGACCGACCACTCCAAACGAGCGCGTTTCAGCAGTTCTTCGGCTGTCAAATTCTTGCTTGATATGTAATAATGCCACTC
>JAITKN010000051.1 GCA_031278415.1 Oscillospiraceae bacterium | reverse complement strand
TCCTTTAAACTTTGCTAGACATCCTTTAAACTTTGCTAGACATCCTTTAAACTTTGCTAGACAACCTTTAAACTTTGCTAGACATCCTTTAGAGTCTCGTGGAGTTCTCCCAATGTTTGGCGGAAGACACTAACAACTAACAACGATTTCCTAACAACTGACAATCACAAAAATGCGTTGACTAAATAAAAGAAATAGGTTATAATCTAAGGTATGACGATTGCAAAAAGATTTCTCACAATAATACGCGACTACTTCCGCTACGCCGACAGCATATTGATGCTGCTGTGTATTGCGGCGTCCGGATTCGGTCTGGTTATGGTTTACAGCGCAACGCGCTCCTATGAAGGCGCGAATGGTTATATGCGCATCCAGATTCTGGCAACCGCGATAGGGTTGGTTGCGTTCTTCGTGATGTCGCTTGTGGATATCGAGCTTGTCACCGATCGTTGGCCTTTGCTGTTGGTGTTCAACATCGCGTTCATATGTACGTTGTTTATCTGGGGTGTCGAGGGGGATACCGGGAATCGCGGTTGGCTGAGATTCGCGGGCGCCGGGATTCAACCTACGGAAGTAGTTAAAATTACGTTTGCGCTGTTGTTGGCAAAACATATATGCTACCTGCGCGACGACTCTCGAATCGGAATGAACTCCGTTGTCAGCGTAGGGTCGCTGCTGCTGCATTTCGGTCTGATGTTCGGTCTGATAATGGCGGCATCAAGCGATTTAGGCTCAGATTTGGTATTCGCGTTCATATTTATCGTAATGCTGTTTTTAGGCGGGTTAAAGCTGCGCTGGCTGGGCATAGGTGTACTTATGGTTGGCACGTCGGCGCCGCTTGTGTGGTCGAGGTTTCTTACGGAGCGGCAGAGGGCGCTGATAATAGCGCCGTACGCTCCGGATGTTGTGGATCCTACCGGGCTGGAGATTACTTGGCAAGCAGCCCAAAGCCGTCTTGCGCTTGCTTCCGGGCAAATAACCGGAAGAGGGTTGTTCAAGGGGCCGCTGTCACAAAGCAATACGATACCGTCTAAACATACTGATTTCATCTTTGCCGTAATCGGGGAGGAACTTGGCTTATTGGGTTGTCTGACGGTAATTGTGCTGCTGCTGGCGATAATTGCGCGTTGCGTGTATGTCGGCGTAAAATCCGGCAGTCGCATCAAAGCGCTTTTCTGCATCGGAATAGCGGCAATGTTAGCGTTCCAGACGTTTGAGAACATCGGTATGAATGTGGGGCTGACTCCGGTAATAGGGTTGACGCTTCCGTTCTTCAGCTATGGCGGTTCCGGCACATTGAGCGTACTGGCGGCTATGGGCATCGTAAGCGGTATTCGCCGCACCAGCACGTAGCAAGCTATGACTGACGGACTTTATTTCACATACAGCGAGCGCGAAACGGAGCTTCTTGCGGCTGATTTCGCCGGGGTTCTTACTCCGGACACGGTAATCGCGCTGTCGGGGGAACTCGGAGCGGGCAAAACCGCGTTTGTTCGGGGCTTGGCAATCGGTTTGGCATACGGCGGAACTGTCAGCAGTCCTACATTTACTATTGTAAACGAATATCACGGCGGACGGCTTCCGATTTTTCATTTTGATCTGTACAGGCTAAGCGGCACATACGAGGTCTGTGACATTGGCTGGGACGATTATTTAGGGCGCGGCGGCGTTATCGCTGCGGAGTGGAGCGATCGGGCGGCAGATTTACTTCCGGAGGGTACAATTTATGTTGATATTGGGTTTGGAAAGTTCGGGACAAACCGCGTCCTGCGCGTTAGCGGAGCAAACTGACGCGTTAGTGCCGAAATCGGTTGCGGAGGTAACGCTTAATGTAGGCTTAAAGCACAGCGAAACACTGCTTCCTATGGTTGAGAGTGTGCTGCGGCTGTGCGGTCTGAGTTCTTCGGACATCGGCGCGATAGCGGTATCCGTGGGACCGGGTTCGTTTACCGGTGTCCGAATAGGCTGCGCAACCGCTAAGGGTCTGGCTTGGTCGGCGGGCGCGAAGGTGATTCCGGTAAGTTCATTAGAAGCTGTCGCGTACAGTTCATACAGTTCAAACACTCGTCCCGGCGTTACTCTGTCGGCGGAGATTGACGCTCGCAACGGCTTCATTTACAACGCCCTTTTCAGAAGCGGGCGGCACGTTACGGAATTGCGGCGGCTTACTCCGGACAGGGTAATATCACGCGTCGAATTAGCTCAGACCGCCGAATCGTTTGCAACGGGTTCCGATGTCACGGCTTGGGGCGTAATCCTCGCCGCAATCGGCAAACCATTCGGCGACGCTGAACCTGTTTATCTGCGCCAATCGCAGGCGGAACGCCTTCAAAACGCGAAATGACACCCGCCGACTCCGCCGCGAGCGCGGTTAATCAATTCGCTGAACGCTGTGCTGAATGCCGCAAACTGGATATGGAGATTTATAAAAAACCTCATGCGGAATCTCCGAGTTTGACGGCGGTCGAGCGCGGCGATTCGTTCGTGCTGTCCGCGCTGTACGGGCTTAATCTGGACAGTTCTGAACCTAAGCTGTGTTTCCGCTGCTGCCGCAAAAATGAACCTCTTGCCCCTCAGTTTGAGCCTGTGAGCGGCATCTTTGATTTTACGCAAACGCTTATGAACCTTGTGGTCGCGAATATCAATCGTGAGCCGAGTATTCTGAAAAGCTATAGTGCGTGTCTTGGAGTTTCGCTGCTTCGATATTCACGCGGAGAGGAAATTCGCGCGGCCGGCGTTGTAACGAACAGCGTTATTTCGGACGGAGCGGTTATTCCTCTGCGCGAACTTACATCGCGTGACAAGATGGCGGAACGCGCTCGATTTGTACCCGCTTATGCCGCCGTCGCCGTTCATAATATGCCGTTCAAGGGTTTTGATATGTACCGTAACGATTGGAACTTGCGTAAGATGAACCGCAAAGCGAGCTATCAAAAAGACCTCGAAATAATCACTAACGCGCCGCCGGTAGCTGTTTACGGAGATATCGAAGTGATTCGGGACTACTACATCAAAGCAATGACCGGAACGGCTCCGCCCGATTTTGACAATCGTTTTCCGTTGATTACGGAGTATCTGGGCAGTAATGAAAATTGGGAGCGTGAGCGTGAATACTACCGCCAACTGACAGGGGTCGTCAAGCGCTGAAAGCGTGTAATACATCGCTGAATTTGACAGTATACGACCGTCAAATATAGATCGCCGTTATCCGGGGTAAAACTTATCATCAAATCTGATGACAGAGATCATCCGCAAGTGTTGGGTTTTATTGAAGCTTTTGCGTCGAGGCGCATTATCTGAACTCAGAATTAACACTTGTCTATATGGGTCTGTTGAAAAGTTCGGACAAAAATGCGAATCAGGGTCAATTTTAATGCTCAGCGCAAAAAAGCCGCTAAATATCGTTCAAATCGGGTGTATAACACGCCGATTTTGCCCTTATTCAGGGGTTTTTACGCCCATTTGGGTGGACTTGCCCCTTGGGTTATGCGGCGGAAATCGCGAGCAGCCTCCAAAATTGTACGCAACAGCGTACAGAAACTCCGCGCCTTGATTTTTGGCAACTCCGCGATACCGAACACGCTTGTTCTGCTTGCTGAACGTTCCCTCGTAGGGCGCGCGGAGCTTTGACAGCCGGCGGTCTAAATCTCGGTTTTCTCTTGCATATTGTCGCGGAGAATAACCACCTGCCCGTCCGCCCGCCTGCCGGACGGGCAGGGCAGGCGGGTC
>JAITKN010000033.1 GCA_031278415.1 Oscillospiraceae bacterium | reverse complement strand
GCTCGGCACATTATCCACTCGCATCGGTTCTACATAGCATCCTTGCCCGAGGTTATAGCCCTCAAAGGTGATATACACCGTAATATCGCTGCCGGCGGAGCTCACAACGGGAACTAACGCCAAAGTAAAGGATAACGCCAGTAGGAAGCTTATCAGTTTTTTCATACATTCTCTCCTAACATCATTGATTTGGTTGATTTCCTCTTTTCGCCCCACAGAACCCGGATACCGCGTCTGAGTACGGCACCCGAGTCCTCGCGGGAGTTGGAAAATACCACATAAACGCAAACGCGGCAACGTTGTCTTTAAGCGTTGCCGCGACCGTTTTCTCGCGATGATTCGTCTTTGTCCGTAACACGCGGACAAAACGCGTATTCAAGGCCGGTTTCCTGACTCTAGTGCTTGCGAGGATTACTCGCCGCCGCCGCTTGGTCTTCCAAGGGTGATTGCCCTCGTGACCGGCTTACGCCTTCAAGCCGCGGCACACGCATACAGTGGCGGTACCGTTCGGGTTCATTTCCACCCCGGTCGAACGCCGGAGCTTCCAATACACTAACCGATTCCCTGTTAACCGCAGCGCACTCCGTAACCGGTGCGCCCGGACACCTTGAACTCTTTCATTTGCCCTCTCAGTATAGCACACGGCAACGCAAAATGTCAAGCGTTTTTTTTTGAAACTTTTTCGTGTAAAATTGCCGGGAAATGTCAGCGTATATGTCCGCGAACACTAACATCGTCTATGTCGAGCCGCGGCTAAAGCTCGTCGGCGAGCCGCTCACGTCCGAGGCGAAGCGCAATTCGCGGCAGTTGATTTTCCATAGGTGTTCGTTCGACCGATCCCATTTCAAAAAAATGCTTGACAAATTAAAAAAAGGTTGTACAATCTATCTACGGCGCGTTAGATGCAGAGTGCGCCGATAGATTATTTACCATTCGCGTTAATGATTGCCTGTTTTCGTGAGTATGAGAGGGGTGGTATCGTGTCTCTTGGGCTGTCAGCCGGAAATTCGGCTATGATCGGTCGTGAGGCTATAGTCGCGGACAAAAAAATCTGACTAAAAAATTATAACAGAAAGAGGTTTTTTATGTTACCGCGATTTTTAGACCGAATTGAGTTTGATTCTTATAATGATTTTAAGGAACATTTTAAAATAAATGTTCCTGATAATTTCAACTTTGGCTTTGATGTTGTTGATGCTTGGGCGGAAAAAGAGCCGAACAAGCGCGCCTTGCTTTGGGTTGATGATTACGGTCACGAGCGTGCGTTTACATTCGGTGATATAAGCCGTCTCAGTAACCGCGCCGGAAACTATCTTAGTTCCATAGGGGTTAAAAAAGGCGATTTAGTTATGCTTATACTTCGCCGCCGGTGGGAATATTGGGTATGCGCGACAGCGCTGCATAAGCTCGGCGCGATAGCTGTTCCGGGCAGCTTGCAGATGACGCAAAAGGACATAGCGTACCGCGCTGACTCCGGAAATGTTAAAACTATAATCTGTGTTGACGACGATTTTGTAATCGGGCAAGCCGAACAAGCGTCCGCAAGCGCCGCAAGCCTTACTAACTTTATTATTGTTAACGGCGGTCAGCGCGAGACTAATACTCGCGAAGGGCGTTGGATCGACCTTGACAGAGTATTAGAGGACGAAACAATCAGCGACGACCGAACGCTTGAACGCGTTACGCGCAACGACGATATAATGCTGATTTATTTCACCTCCGGCACAACGAAAATGCCGAAGATGGTTGCGCACAGTTTTACGCACCCATTGGGGCATATAGTAACCGCGAAGTATTGGCAGCGCGTTGAAGAAAATAAGCTGCATATGAGCGTAGCGGACAGCGCGTGGGCAAAGTTTGGCTGGGGCAAGATTTACGGGCAGTGGATTTGCGGCGCAACGGTGTTCGGTTATGATATGGACAAATTCATTCCGGCAAAGTTGTTGTCAATGATAGAGAAGTATCAAGTCACTACATTTTGCGCTCCGCCGACTATGTATCGGTTTATGTTGCAAGAGGATTTGAAAAAGTACGATTTATCTTCCGTTCATCACTGCGCGACCGCGGGCGAACCGCTGAACCCGGAAGTCGTGAAGCAATGGCGGGAATTTACGGGTCATACGATTTATGAGGGGTTCGGGCAGTCTGAGGGTCCCGTGTTGTTAGCCAATTTCGGTTGGGATGATGTCAAGCCCGGCAGTACCGGCAAACCGAGTCCGAATACCGACGCGATCATCCTTAACGCAAACGGCAAGGAAACGGAGGACGGCGAAGAGGGAAGCGTTTGCGTTCCGGCAACGAAGCCGGTCGGTCTGTTTATCGGATATTACGGCGATGAGGAAGCAACCGAGGAAGCGTTGGGCGGGGACTATTATAATCTTCACGATATGGCATGGCGCGACAGCGACGGATACTACTACTTCGTGGGGCGCAGCGACGATATGATTAAGTCCAGCGGGTACCGAATCGGTCCGTTTGAAGTTGAAAGCGCGTTAATAGAACACCCGGCCGTTGTAGAGTGCGCGATCACCGGTGCGCCTGACCCCATTAGAGGGCAGATAATTAAGGCTACTGTCGTGCTTGCCAATGGCTACGCGCCCGGCGACGCGCTGGTAAAAGAACTTCAAGACCACGTCAAGCGCGTTACCGCGCCATATAAGTACCCGCGGATAGTGGAGTTTGTTGACGAACTTCCCAAGACCATTGGCGGGAAAATAAAACGCGCCGAGATACGCAAGAATAACGGATAGTGTCGATAACTTACAGGGGCGGCGGCATTTGCCTTTTTATGTAACGCGGTAAAACAGCGTGTACAAAGAGATAAAGGCGGTGGTAGTGGTAGTCTAATCGATGGTTGACGTCAATCCTCAATGTCAGTTGCGTACCATATAGCGGTAAGCGTTTTAAGTTTGGAGGTATTTACTCCGGATATTTCGACTTTGCCTATCACGTTATCCTTTTCCCCCGTCGTGAAATTTACACAAGACATCCTCGGAAACTGCGTATAATAAGGCGGACGACCGCCGTTGTATATAGATACCGCAAGGTATGACAACGAAATTAGGCACAGTTTCCGAGGAGGTCTACAGAATAAGAACCCGCTTAGTAACCCTTCACAACACACGTTACAATTATCATACGCGCTTCTTTGCGGCTTGCGGGTTAAATCTTTACACTTACCCTTTTCGAGCTTTCCGAAT
>JAITKN010000154.1 GCA_031278415.1 Oscillospiraceae bacterium | reverse complement strand
TCGGCGCGGTGGTCGCGCTGATTGGTTGGATGCTTACACCTATGCTTCTGCGGACAATTATCAGGGTATCGGACGAGGTTGTTTTTGAATACGCGGTGCTGTATATGCGGATATATTGCATCGGGCTTCCTTTCCAGTTTCTGTATAACGCGTGCGCGTCGGCGCTTCGGGGCGTAGGGGACAGCAAGGCAAGCCTGATTTTCCTGCTTGTGTCGTCGGCGGTGAATGTTCTGCTGGATTTACTGCTTATCGTTGTATTTACAATGGGCGTAACGGGCGCGGCGATAGCGACGGTCATCTCGCAAGCGGTGTGCGCCGCCGTATCCTACGGCTATCTGCGCAAGAAGTTTCCAAGAGCCAAGGGCGCAAAGGTATTCGATGCGAAGCTTGCGCTTACCGTAACGAAGATCGGGCTTCCGACGTCGATTCAGCAGGGCGTGGTATCGTTCGGGAACATTACGCTGATGCGGCTTGTACATCACTTCGCGGCAATAGGAACAACGGGAATAGTCGAGGCGTATACGGCGGGAAGTCGGATAGATATGTTCGCGTTCGTACCGATTATGGGATTCCAGTCCGCGCTGGCGAGCTTTACGGGTCAGAACATAGCCGCCGGACGGCTTGACCGCGTAAAGCGCGGATATTTCCTGACGCTTGCCTATGGTGTAGGCACTACGCTTGCAATATGTCTGCTGATGTACTTCCTTGCGGATCCGCTGGTGTCGTTGTTCAGTTTACGCGGCGACGCGCTTGTGTACGGAGCGGAGCAGATACGCTACTATTCCAAAACCATATGGGTGTTTGCGCTGTATATGGTTCTGGGCGGAGTATTGCAAGGCGCGGGCGACACGTTGTTTCAGTCGGCGGCGACGCTTTCCTCTTTGGCAGTACGTGTCGCGCTGTCGTATATCGGAGTCTTCGCGGCAAGTTGGTTCGGATACGAGGCCGCGTGGTCGACGCTTATATACGGTTGGATCATTGCGCTGCTGACGACGAATATCCGCTTTTATACGGGAGGGTGGATGAAAAAAGCTATCGCAAGACGCAAAACTTAACACACAGCCAAGTCAAAAAACTACATTAAAATATACCGAATTTCAAGGAGGTTCGCAATGCGTTACAAAAATTTTAAGCTTGTGCTGTTCTGCACCGCGCCGAATATGGTCGATATTACGCGGGAGCGGCTTAAACGGCAACTGGAATGGTTCCGCAAATACTGCGGCTGCGATAAGGTTTACCTTGAACCATACCGCGACGGCTTACTGATTCCGGAGGAGCAGCTGAGCAACCTAATCAAGTGGTTCAAGGAAGAGGGAGTAGAGGTCAGCGGCGCGCTTACAACGACTACGAACGATTTAAGCGAAACCGATAAGGAAAAATATCGGTTCAGCGGCGTTTACTGCTACACTAACGAAACGATGCGGGCGCATTTGCTTGATACGGTGCGGTATACGGCACGGCACTTCGACGAGTTTATTCTCGACGACTGGTTTTTCACCTACTGCACCTGCGAAGAGTGCCGGACGGCTAAGGGCGGGCGTAGCTGGGAGGATTTCCGCACCGATCAGCTTGCGGAAATCGGGGAGCTTATATGCCGAGCCGCTAAGGAAGTTAACCCGAATTGCAAGGTTATCATCAAGTATCCCAACTGGTCGGAAGCCTATCAGGAATCCGGCTACTGTCCGGCTAAGCAAAAGGACATATTTGATTTGATTTACACCGGCACGGAAACACGTGACACATTCGGAACCGATCAGCATTTGCCGAGGTATTTGAGCTACAGTCTGCCGCGCCTTTTGGAAAACTACGCGCCCGGGCGTAACGGCGGCTGTTGGTTTGACCCATACGGCTGTACGCCGATTGATTATTTTCTCGAACAGGCGTACCTGAGCGCGTTTTCCCGGGCTAAGGAGCTTACGCTGTTCTGTTGGGGTTCGCTGTATAAGAATAAGGTGGTCACGCCGCTTGGACTTCAGCTTGACGAGATTGATGCGTTTCTGTCGAAAGCGGGCGCGCCGGTCGGAACGCCGTGCTATTTGCCGGATTCAGCGCAGGGGGAGGATCATATCGAGGATATTCTGGGTATGCACGGGATTCCGCTTGAGCCGACGCCGAACTTTCCGAGCGGCGGCAAAGCCGTGTTCCTGACGGTTCAGGCGCATAAGGACGCGGATATTATCGCGAAGCTGACGGAGTTCGTCAAAAACGGCGGCAAGGCGATTGTTACAAGCGGCTTCGTGCTTGAAGCTTTGGGTCGGGGAATAGAGGAACTCAGCTCAATCCGCTGTAAAGGTCGCAGATTCACGGCTGACGCGTTCCGCGACGGCGCGTTCGGGGGATCGGACAGCTATAGCCGTCTGCCGCTGTCGTTTCCGCTTTTGGAGCATCGCAATAATACAACTTGGGCGCTTGCCAAGGCTGTCGTCGGCGAAGAAAACTACCCGATCGTTCTAAGTGACCACTACGGCAAGGGACAAATGATTACGATAAATGTTCCCGACGAGTTCGGGCTGATGTATAACCTGCCCGCGCCGATTCTGAATGTGATACGCGCTCAGTTTACGGATGTCGTTCCCTTTGCGCTGAACGGACCGGGTGAGGCAAGCGTGTTTGCCTACGACAATGACACGATTGCGCTGTATAAGTACACGGATAAGCTGACAAGCGGGTCTTATGAGCTTGTTGTAAATGGTAACGCGGATTTCCTTGAGGATTTAACAAGCGGACTGAAAATGCCGCCGAGTTCGTTTGGCGTCAACAGCAGCGTGTTCAGGATTTTTATGCTTCAGCCCGGCGATTTGAATTTCTATAAGCTGCATTGGAGCGCACAGCGCGTCACACCCGCCGAGGAGTTCCGCGCATCCTCCGCGCCCAATGACAGTAAAGAGTAGTTACGAGCGCGCGCAGAAGTGTACGGCGACGTAACGCAGACGCAACACAAAACGGTCGGCGGAGTATCGCTATGCGCAAACGTAACAGTACCAATCCTCGCGGACTGTGGTCTCTAACACCTCTAATCCCGCGTCGGTCAAGGCGGTCTGAACCTCGTCGGCGCGGGAAGCAATGATGCCGGAACACACGAATCGACCGGTCGGTTCAAGGAGTTGCTTAGTGAGCGGAGCCAGTCTGATAATCGCGTCGGCGACTATATTCGCGAATATGATATCGTAGCGTTCCGCAAAGGGAATCTCAAATATGTCGCGGCACTCGAACCTTGGCGCGACGCCGTTAAGAGCGGCATTTTCACCGGCGATTCTCGGCGCGTTATCGTCAATATCGTAGCCGGTAACATCGGCGGCGCCCCAAAGCGCGGCAGCTATAGCCAAAATTCCGCTGCCGCAGCCAAGGTCGAGTACGCGGCGCGGAGCCCGCTCGCTGAAAATGCGTTCTCCCGCTTCTAAGCACAGCGCGGTAGTAGCGTGTGTGCCGGTGCCGAACAGCATTCCCGGGTCAAGCCGTAAAATGGTTTTCCACTTAGGCACAATTACAAGGTTTTCGCCAATCGGAACAGGCTGCCAAAACGGCTTCCACGCATCCGCCCAGTCGGATTCGCTGACGAGCTTCCGCTCGAACTTGGTAATAAGCGGCATCAATTCCGGAGGAAGTTGCTCACCTACACTAAGGTAAATTTTTACCGTTGCCGGACGCGGCGCGAATATCGCTTCGTCAAAGTAATCCCAATGGCGCCGCGTAATCTCTAAAAGCTGCTCGACCTCCGCCGGATCATCTACGGCATACCCGAATCCGAGACGATCAAGCATATCCGTCAGCTCGACGGTTTTGCCGTCCTGTGGATACAGCGTGAATTCGTCGTACCGCATTATTTCTCCTTGAATACGATTTCGCCGGGCAGGATCAGCCCGAGCCGCTCACGCGCTATCGCCTCGATGGTTGTAATATCATCGGCGGAATCAATCTGCGCTTTCAGCGCGGTACTTCCGGCTTTCAGTTTCTCGAGCTTTTCGGCTATTTGAACTCCGTCGGCGTTTGCCTTTTGAACGTTTGCCAGTGTCTGCCGAAGCCACAGTACCGAGAATACCAACCCTATGATTATCACTACTGCCACGATTTTGTTTTGCTTTGACTTTTGCCTTAGCATTTCTATCTTTCCTTTCAATGGGGTTGATTATGTCAACCGAATAGTCTAACCCGATATTAACATATTTCACGCCATAACGCAAGCTGTTTTTTGAAAAAACTGCAAATTTTCTCACACATCGTATAAAAAGCTTAAACGGCGTCAAAATCAGGCAGATAATTCGCCGCGTCAGAGTTAGCAATATGTTCAGAATCCCTGTTACGAATCTCGACAGGAGCAGGAAATACAGAGTCGTTCCGGGCAAGGCAAACAGCAGACTGAACAGCCTGAGTCTGCCGTTGCCGGGACCGTAGCCGAGCATAAAGAACCCTACTCCGCACAGGACACAGAACACAACGTCGAATATAGCGGCAATCACAACACGGCTGACAGCCAACTTCGCGCTCCGGCGCAATACGGCAAGGAAATCGTACAGAACTCCGGCGCACACTCCAAATCCGAGCGCATACAGGATCTCTATTGCTTGTGAAGTTACGTATATCTCCATTCCGCCGCGGCTCGCCTACTTAAATATCTTAGCCAGAAATCCGCTCTTTGCGCGTTCTTCCTCATACTCGATCGCGTCAACGCAGCCGATTACCTCTAAGTCGCCGCCGTCAACGGCTAACTTTTCGATTTTCAGTTCACGTCCGTGAATCAGAAGCACACTTCCTTGGGTATGAAGTACAATGAAACGGTCGTCGAAACTCTCCACATCGTCCACTCCGGTTACTGTAAGTCTGCGCCGCCCGATTAGCGTGATGTTGTTATTGATAAGTTCTCGCGCAAGAGAATTGCCTGAAATGCTGCCCATATTGCCGTCCCCCCGATTTTGTGTAAGTATAGACCATACATATTCATCGGCAGATCAAAAAATACGCCTTTAACTATGACAAAAAACTTCTCAGCAAACTAACCGCCCGTTTTTCCAACCGCGATACTTGAACCTGCGACACACCGAGTACCTTAGCGGCGTTCGCTTGGGTCACGCCGCGCCAGTAGCGCAGAATTATCACCTGACGCTCCTTATCCGGCAGTTTACTTACGGCATCGCGAAGCGCGATTTGCTCAATCATTTTATCTTCGGCGGCAAAATCCGCAAGCGTATTAGCCAAATCAAGACCATCGCCGTCTTGACCAAGCTCGCGTTGGAGGCTGTCGATGGTTGCGGAGACGTTTTCACATACAGCAATCTCTTCCGGGCTGTATCCCGTAATTTCCGCAAGTTCTGATAACGCCGGAGCGCGTCCCAGCGTTTGCTCAAGCTCCGACTTAGCCCGGGCAATTTTGTATGCTCGTTCCTTGGTCGAGCGGCTGACTTTAACCATACCGTCATCTCGCAAAAATCGCTGTATTTCTCCGCTGATTTTCGGCACCGCGTATGTGCTGAACTTGGTACCATACTCCGGATCGAAGTCTCTTGCCGCTTTAATCAGACCCAGGCAGCCTATTTGATACAGATCCTCAGGGTCGGTACCTCTGCCGAAGAAGCGCCGCGCAATACTCCAAACCAACCCGGAGTTATCGTTAACAATCGCGTCCGTATCGGCGGTCGTCATTTTGCGTCCTTGCTGTAAATCCGCTTCTTCATTATGACGGTAGTCCCTTTACCGGGCGAACTGCGGACGCTAAGTTGGTCCGTAAAACCCTCCATCATAGAGAATCCCATTCCGGAACGCTCCGCGTCACCGGTTGTAAACAGAGGCTCACGCGCTTTATCTACATCCGCTATACCGACGCCCCAGTCTTTAACGGCGATTTCCAGCACATTCCCGTCCAGGATACGGCAGCGCATCTGAATCTTCCCGATAGCGTTGGGATACGCGTGAATGACGCAGTTTGTAACCGCTTCGCTTACGGCTGTTTTGACATCGCCTATTTCATCAGTAGTCGGGTCAAGCTGAGCCGCAAATATCGCCGCCGCGTTCCGCGCAAACCCCTCATTCGCCGATTTAGACGGAAAGTCAATTTTTATGTAGTTTAGAATTCTCATTCTTGCGCCTCCTTTGTCGATGTGATTTCGAGCAGTCTGCCTATTTTTGCGGCGTTAAGCAGTTTCATCGGTTGGCTCTGTACGTTTACGACTTGCAATTTGCCGTTAAGCTCGTCCATTAGCTTCTTTGAGCGAACCAGAAGCGCAAACGCGGAGCTGTCCGCGAAACCTACGTCCTGAAGGTCAATCTCCAATACCGCCGGAAGATTAGTGTCTATGCCGCGTTTAATAACCTCCATAGAGTTCCGCGCGTTGTGATGGTCAAGGTCGCCGCTGAGCGCGACGCGCAATCGTCCGCGCTCCAAGTTAACTTCAATACCCATAATTCATTATGTCCCTTGTCGAGTTTTTTTATTTCGGGACAAGTTTAACACACCCGCGGCGCGAAATTTGTCAAACCCGATAAGTGTAAATAAAAATTTCAAAGTGAAGCGTCTCAGATAAAATCGCGGCCGCTCTTGTCAAACATTCCCACTCGTGTAATGTCCGCGTCGTCGTGTCCGAGTTCCGCCGCTACCAACGCCGGACTGATATCAGGCGGAAGCAGAAGTTCCAATACGCGCGGGCTTACCGAGCGCAATTGGTCGCGGGTTACGGTCAGCATCTTCACGTTACCTGACTTGGTGCGCTTTTCAAAGGTAATATCTCCGTCCGGAAGCACCCATTCTCCGTCAGCGATTTCCGCCAGCGATCTGACCGCGAAAATGTCCGCCGGTTTCATTGCCGGAACACCGGCTCGGATGACCCGTATTCCGTCCGGCAAACACGAGTTAACGCGCTCCGGCAGCAGCAGGAACGAACCGACTTCCGTTTCAAAAGTGACGTCAAGCGCGTCGCAAAGGCTTTCCTGGCCGGTCGGAAGCGGAAGCAGCCCCGCCATTATAGGGTGAGGGTTAAACCCATCACTATGCGCAAGCGCGATTCCGGCGCGGTTGAACGCTCTGCGAAACACACGCATAAGGTCAAGATGTGATATGTAACGCGTCTTTCCGGTTTTGGAAAAAAACAGTCTGCATTTTCGCATAATACGCTCCCAATCTTGGTTATTATCGGTTAAATTTCTCGTTTATAGGACTAACTTTTTCAGATATTCGCAAATTTCAATTTTACTAACGCCCACGCGGATTTCCGAACTCAGATTTTATCAGTACCGCGCTGCTTTAAGAACTCTAAACACGGGATGCGCGCGAATATTCTCGCCTTTCCCTCCGATTATGGCAAACAACGCGCTTTTGCGTTCTATCAGCACTACGCTCCGCATTATAAAACAATCGAAAACAATTGTCAACTGCCGCGATCCAATGTCAACTAAGCATTATGATATACTCTTTTCACTATGTCACATAATAGCTGTTTTATCAACACTCCGAATAAAAAACATAAGGGCGAAAGATCCCGCCCTTATGTCTGACTCCGCCGCTAATGGCGGTATGCTGCTTATACGTTTAGTGTTTCTTCGCCTCGTCGCGAACAAAGTCAAGGTCGGGACGAGCCTGACCGAACACCTCGATCGGAACATCGCTGTCTTGCGGCGGACCGAACATACTCGGAGGCGCTTCGCCCGGGTGATCCTCTTCCCACTTTTTGCGGAATTCTGCCATATGGGCAGCTTGTTCTTCCTCTTGCTTCTTAATCGCGTTCATACCATCAACGGTCATCCAGTTCAGGAATTTGTTGAAAGACTGCTCGGCGGACGCGGAACGCTCCACACGCTTCTCATCCGGGTCGCCGGGTTTGTAGCCGTAAGACGGAATACAAATCGGCAAACCATTTTCCATAGCGTAGCAGAATGTTCTTGCCAGCTCAACAGGATCCATACCGGTCGCGTGAATGCTCTTAAGCATATTGATAGTGCCCTCGGAGACGTAGTAGCCCGTATTTTGAAGGTGAGCAGGGCGAGTCTTAACAGCTTCGCCGATGTTGGAGTTGATGTTGGCCGGGCATTGAACCGTAACGCCGATCCCGTAAGGCTTCAACGCGTCATAGTAGCTGTACGCCAAGTTGTTGACCGCCGCTTTAGATACGCTGTACGGCGCATCGGTGCTAAATCCATCGAACGCACCCATCGAACTTACCACACCGATATGCGCCCACGTTTTACCCGCCTTAATGTCAGCGGCATACGCTTTGATGATGCGCGGCACGAAAATAACAAACCCGTTAATAACGCCGCCGAGATTAACGCCGAGAATCCAGTCGAAGTCCTCAAACGTAGACGCTTCCGCCGGCCCGAAACTGTTAACGCCCGCAGTATTGAGCAGCAGATTCGGAGGTCCGCCCCAGTGGGCTTCCGCTTTGTCGGCAGCAGCTATGTACTCTTGCCGATTCGTAAGATCCATCTTTATCCCCAGCGCGTCAATGCCGAGCCCTCTAAGCTCCTCAACCGCCTTGTCGATGGCCTCTTGGCGAATATCCACTATCGTGACTTTAGCGCCGAGTCCGCCGAACAGTTTTGCCTGCCCAAGTCCCGCGCCGGACGCTCCGCCGGTGATAAACGCAATCTTTCCCTTATAATCTCTTGTCATTGCTTTGACTCCTTTTAAAGTTTATTTGCCGTCATTGTACATCAACAAACCGGACTTGTCAAGTAAGATTTTATAAATGGGTGTAACGATATTCTGCGTTGTCAAATGATATGACCCTTTTGGGCTTTTCGTGGAGATACAGGTTATGGTATATCGTGGTTGGAAGCCTTTGGAGCCGTAGGCGGAAAAGGCTTCCAACCTCGGCGCGGCGGTTCAGACCGCTTGTAATTTCTCTCTGAGCAGGGTCAGCGGGCTTTTTCTGCCCAGTATCCTCAT
>JAITKN010000121.1 GCA_031278415.1 Oscillospiraceae bacterium | reverse complement strand
AATGTGGTATGCGGTTTAGTTAAGCGTATACGAAGGAGAGAGTTTGATGACGAGACTCAAACGACCGGCACTTATCGCGCTTATTACCGTTTTTATGGGGTTAGTAATGGGCGTAATCGCGGCGGCGTTTCTCGCGCTGCTGGACGTGGTTACAAAATTGCGGCAAGAGCATTTATGGCTGATTGCGCTGCTTCCGCCGATAGGCGCTGTGACGGCGGTTGCCTATACTAAATTCGGAAAGGAATCTCATAAAGGCAGCGATCTGATAATAGAGAGCGTTCACCAAGCCAAACCGGTTCCGCTGAGAATGGCGGCGCTGACCTTTTTCTTTACGCTTCTGACGCACCTCGGCGGCGGTTCGGTAGGGCGTGAGGGCACGGCGGTGCAAATCGGAGGCGCGTTATCGAACAGTATCGGCAGGTTCTTCAAAGCGGATACTAAGATGAATCGCGTTATAGTGATGACCGGAGTAAGCGCGGGATTTGGAGCGGTGTTCGGTACTCCGCTTTCCGGAGCGTTCTTCGGATTAGAGATGTGCTTTATAGGCAAGTTCAGTTATGAGGCTATATTGCCGTGCTTTACCGCGGCGTATCTCGGCGACTTCGTGACACGTGCGTTCGGGATTCATCACCCGGTACATAGCATCGTTGCGGTACCTGAGTTCGGTATCTTTACGCTTGCCGTAGTTATTGCCGGCGCGGCTATATTCGGACTGACGGGGAAAATATTCGCCGTTGCGGTTCACTCGGTTAAGCATATGTACGAAAAACTAATCAAACAACCCGTACTGCGTGTTGTCATCGGAAGCGCGCTTGTCGCCGCGCTTATGGCGGTGTTTCACGCGTATGATTACGCCGGACTGGCGAACTGGATGGTGGATAAGGGCTTCGCCGGACAGACAAGTATAATAGACCCCGTTATGAAATTCGCGCTGACCGTTTTGACGTTGGGCGGAGGGTTGCAAGGCGGGGAGGTCACGCCTATGTTCGATATAGGCGCGTCGCTTGGCGGAGTTATCGGGAGAGTCACCGGCGTAGAGGTGTCGCTGCTAGCCGCGTTAGGGATGATATGCGTCTTCGGCAGCGCGGCGAATACTCCGCTGACTACGATAATACTCGGCATAGAGCTTTTCGGGGCCGCCGCCGCGCCTTACTACGTTATCGCCGCGCTGATAGGCTACTACATTTCCGGACACGGGGGACTGTACCGCGCCCAGGTGATCGCTTTGAGTAAATACCATAACGAAACGCATATAGGCAAGACGCTCGGTGAACTTGAGCGAGGGCGTAAGGAGTAAACGAATCCGGGAAATCAGTGAGCGGGAACGAATTACATTCGCTCCCGCTCCGCTTGCGCCGGAAAATCGCGTTATATCAACGGCTCCAATTCGAGAACCGGATGACCCTTCTCGGCCAGGAACTCCATAAGTTTGTCGAGATCATCAGCGGACTCAACTACCGTTTCATCGGCAATCATATCGGCGTAGTCGTCAATTCCGTACAGCTCTTTGGCGGTCGCGTTAAGTTTATCGCGCACAAGGTCTTTAAGCGGTTTGGGCATCCACACTATACGCGCCGGACCTCCGTCAGCCGACATAAACTTTTTGCTGGCAATATAGTGTTTGCCGTGCCCCATATATCCCGGGGTCTGTACGCCGCCGCCGGTCATTGACGCCATCTCACTAAACGTCATTCCGAGCGGAGTTGTAGGCACGAACTCACGATTGACTATTACTACGCCGCCCGTCATAGGCTCAATGCCGCATATGCACTCAAAACATCCGCAGCTTGTCATCGGATCTTGCATAATGGAGTACAGCGTGACGTGTTCCAACGCGCCCATAGAATATTTGTTAACAGCGTCGTCGACATTCTGCCAAATGCCGATTTTCTCATCGGCAGCTTCACCTTTGGTGATAACCTGGCAAGGACCGGAGTTGTCAAGCTGATATGTGGCTTTCGCGTCCAGCCACGATACCGCGCCGCAAAGTCCAAGGCGCTCCGGAGTGACGACACAAACGTGGCTCGGGCTGAAGCTCTGGCACATAATACAAGTATAGAAGTCCGCAACGCCCTCATCGGTGAGCGATTTCAGGCGCTCGTCGCGCTTGTCGTAGATAGCGTTAGCCTCAACGCGCAACTCGTGAACTTTTTCCGGGTCGGTGTAAATGGTGACTTGGCACTTGTCAACCACAGCATCGTACTCGCTCATAATCTTTGCGTATAGGACTTCACCGAAATGGCGCAGTCTGAAACCTTTGTCAAACGTGTCTTTGCTTACGCGGATACGAATCAAATCGCGCTGACCCGTGTGCATAACGCCCTCAATTTCGTTAATCCAAGCGTGGAACTGCCGCTCAAAAACAGGTTCAAAGTCCGACTGCATTTTCTTTCCGGCAACCTCCGCGACAAGTGCCAGATTCATCTGCGCGCCGAACTCATAGGTTTCAAGGTCGTTGCCTACAATGGTTATTTTATGGTCTTCAACATCGTTAGTTTCGGCGGCGCGGCAAAGTTCCAGACAGTCGTGGCGCGAACCGTCAGCCTCAATCTGCATATCTTTGCGCCGAATGACCTCGCCCTCGAACGCGGTCGCGTAGCCGACACCATCCGGAAGGTCAACATTGGTAATTTTGACCTTCATTCCGCGCGCTTCGATAGCTGTTTCAACGAACTGCTGCACGTCAGGCTGTATAATCAAGGAACGCGGAACCGGCCACATATCCTTTTCATCGTTTGTAATTACCGGGAAGCCGTAGGCAATCGCGCCGCCGCCGCAAGCAACCGTAATGTCAGGAACCGGCTCAAAAGCGTTGACAGCGGCGTTAACGCGGTCGAACGTATATTTCTTAATGCCCTCGTAGTCTCCCGGTTGAATACCGCCGAAAATCATAGCGGCGCGGACTGCCACACTGACGACATGCGCTACGCTCGGCAGTTCCGACCCAACAGGAAATACGCGGACAGGAAATCCCATTCCGACACCCATATGTTCCGCCTGTTTAGCACATTCGCCGACGAGAAATACAAAGATGGACTTGTTTTGGTATGACTTGATGATTTCAACAGCAAGTTCGTCAGTCGGGGCCGCGCCGATTAAGACGACGAAACCCGGAATATCTCCGGTGACTAACGGAACGCCGAGCTCGCGGACTTCCGCATCCGTTACGTGCCCGAGATACGGCGGACTTTCCGCGTAAGGCGCGGCGTTGCCGATGTACTTACACGCCTCAATGACTTCGGCGGCGCAAGCCGTTCCGATGCCTGATTTGAACACATCGTCAAGGCGTTCCTCCTTGGTCATCTGTGAACGCGCCCACGCGAGTGATTCTTTCAGCTCGCCGAGTGTCTGATTCTTTCTGCCGGTCATAGCGTACAAAATGCCTAAGAAGTAAGCGGTATTCGGAAAAGCCACAGGGGTGGAGTCGTCATAGTTGGCGGAGACCTCCGCAATTGATTTTTCCGCCCGGGCGAACATCTCATCAGAGCCGTCAAATACGCGGTCGAAGAGTTTTTTCATAGCCATAGGTTTAGTTCCTTTCAAATCGAAGTTTATTACGTCGGGCGCGAACCGCCCTGTTATTGCAGCTCAAGTTTTCGCTTGATTTCGCGAACCGCGCCGACTACCGTTTCGTCGAAGTCAAACGGCGACTTGCCTCTGAGGTCAGCGTCAATTACCCCGACGGAGTAGGGGATAATGCCCAGAATGTTCGGAATTTGCTCGCGAACAAACATTTCATCGCCGACGTTACGAACCTTATTCGCTACCGCGTCTACCTCGGTGATACCCAGGTCAAGCGCAAGCCGTTTGACATTGCGGTACGTCTGTACGCTCCTTGCGCCGGGCTCAACGACAACGATGAACCTGTCCATAAAGGAACCTGTCCCGCGTCCGAGGTGTTCCAGTCCGGCCTCCATATCAAGTATAACCGTGTCGTTTTCGCGAAGTGTCAAGTGGCTGAGCAAACGCTTCAGCAGTACGTGCTCCGGACAGACGCAACCGGAACCTCCTGTATCCACCGTACCGAGAACGAGTAACTTCACACCGTACTTTTCCTTAGCAAACAGATCCGGAATGTCATCAACTTTGGGGTTGATTTTGAAAAATTTCCCCAGTCCGGATTCGTCCGCGCCGGTACGCTCATTAATGAACTCTTTCATCTTCGAGATGGGCGTTATAGCGTCCAACTCTTCCGGCGTAAAGCCAAGCGCGAGTCCAAGGTTAGCGTCGGGGTCAACGTCAGCGGCGATTACGCTATTGCCTTGCTCCGCGTAAAGTCGGGCAAGTATAGCCGCTAAGGTAGTTTTCCCGACACCGCCTTTTCCGGTGACCGCGAGCTTCATACGGTTAAATCCCCAGCGCGGCGCGTTTCGCCTCAATGCCATCGATAATGTTCTTTACAAGAACCTTAGGGTCGGTATTGATGATAAATCCCGCGCCGACTATATCCCGTGTGCCTTCGGTGATTAGATTCATCATTTGGTCGGAACCGTTAACCTGCGGCTCAATGCCGAGGTAAACATCCAGCCCGGAACTGACAACATAGTTCGCGATAGAAACCGCCTTCTCCGACATCCACTCCGGAGCGCAGCCGACAACGGGGATTTGGGTCATATCAACGCCCCAGTCCTCGGCTATTCCGGCGGCAAGTCTCATCATTCGGCTAATGTCAACGCACGCGCCCATATGCAGAATGGGCGGAATGTCCATAAGTTCGCACACACGCTTAAGCCCCGCGCCGCAGAATTCCTTAGCTTCTTTGTTCATCAATCCCGCCTTAGTGGCAAGCTGAGCCGCGCAACCGGTCGCGACGACGAGAATATCATTCCTGAAAAGCTCCGTAATAATCTCGTAGTGCGAGAAATCCGGCCGGATACGCGGGTTATTACACCCGACTATCGCGACGGCTCCGCGCAGTACGCCGGCTTTAATGGCGTCGATTGCGGGACGGTAGCTGCCGACTGTATCAACGTGACTGTTAGTGATGTTGTCAAGGTGCTTGATGATTTGCTCGGTCGGGTAGCCGACTATCGCCTTTTGCTTGCGTTCCGGAATCCAGACTTTGCTTTCGTCGCGATTAGAATAGTTGTCAATCGCGAGCTTAACAAGGTCTTTCGCGGTGTCAAACGCGTTTTCCGGCGTGACCTCATAATGGTCAGCGCCCGGAATACGCGCAATCGGCGAGCTTGTAACAAACTTCGTATGGAAACACTGCGCCAACTGCGGAAGCGACGGGAAAATGCACTGAATGTCAACGCACATCATATCGCAAGCGCCGGTAAGAATAGCGTTCTCTTGCTGCAGGAAGTTGCCCGCCATACGAACGCCGTGGCGCATAGCGACCTCGTTTGCCGTACAGCAAAGCCCGACTACATTAATACCCTTAATGCCTTTCGCCTTACAGTAATCAAGTGTTTCTTTCAGTTCCGTAGCCGCTACGATTGCCTCCGAAAATACAGGGTCGTGACCATGTACGACTATGTTAACTTGGTCGTGTTCGAGTACGCCGAGGTTGCCCTCTGTTTCGCGTACTGTGGGAGTTCCGAACAGAATATCGGTAATTTCAGTACCGAGCATCGAACCTCCCCAACCATTGGATATAGACGTGCGAAGACCTTGGCGGATAAGAGCCTCCGGGTCAGCGGAGTTGCCCATATGCGTCATATGCATAGCCGTCGCAATTTCGCGGTCGATAGCTCGGGGCCAGATTTGCTCCTTGCGCCAAAGTTCCTGACGCTCCTGCGGCGCCCGACCGGGAAAACGCATTTCGCCGAACGGGCGACCGAACTCCATAAGCCCCACTTCGGCGACTTCACGCGCTATGTCGTAGATATCACGTCCCTCCGTGGCGATTTGCCACTCGTGAGCGAGATTGATGAGCTTCTGCTCATCACGAACGATGTACGGACCCTCAGCCTTGGTGTGATGCAGGACGTGCAGAATCTCGCGCGCGTGGTCAGAGTGCGAGGCTGTACCGGCACTGATAGCGCGCAGATAATTCCGCGCGGCGATCGCGTGAGCGTCCGCTCCGCAGATTCCGCGCGGCGCTTTCGGGGAAATTCGGCAGGGTCCCATTGAACAGTTCCGACAGCAGATGCCGCCTTCGCCGAATTTGCAATGGTTTTTCTGAGACTCAGCACGCTCGACCCAAGTTTCACCGCAAACCTCGCAAGCGCGATCGTGCAGTTTCCGTGAGTCCTCTTCCATTTCCTCGACGGTGGTGATTCTTTTGTTTTCATCCATAGTCGAATACTCCTTAAAAAGATAGAATAGATATAGAATAACGAGTAACGAGTTTGCAGATATTTGACACGGCAAACAATGTTCTTTACAAACCTTAAACCGCAAGAGAACGGCAAATGAAAGCGAAATTGCATATCCCCCCACTCGGGTTCGCAACCTTAGTATAACACAGTCTTTAATAATTATCAATAACCATTACGCGCAAGTTTGTATTTTTGTATTTTGTTACAAATCAACTTGGTGCTTGCCATTTGATTTAGTGCAATTTGATTGTACCGTAACGGCAAAATACACAAAACCTTCAAATTTAATTCCCTTACAGCGCGTCCTGCGCAAAATGAGACTTTTATTGCTTTTCATGCATTATTGTTTAGAAAAATGCAGCCATATACCGCATGTTAAAGAAGCGTTTATTTTCACCGAACGCTTCCGGGGCGGAAATAAATCGATATGCCGACAGAAAATCAGAGCTTATCAAGAATACCGGCTTAACCGGAACAAGAATCTGAAACCCCCATTTTGCGGCAGTCGGTTAATGTCAGTTTTGGGGGATTTTCCCCGCGTTTTCTGAGCGACAGCGGCAGTTACAAATTTTGCAACTGCCGCTGTCACGGGATATGTCCTGCGGTCTTGTCGGTTTATTCCGGCAAGTAATTTTCGGCTTGTTTGTTAAACATCTCGGCGTACTTGCCGTTGAGCCGCATAAGTTCGGCGTGAGTCCCCTGTTCCGCGATTTCGCCATCGCTGACGAGGCATATTTTATCGGCGTCTATAACCGTTGACAGGCGATGCGCTATCATTACCATCGTAGCCTTACGCGATTTGTCGAACATCAGTTTCGCCATTTCGTACTCCGCGAGCGGGTCGAGCGAGCTTGACGGTTCATCGAGTATCAACAGCCCGAAGTTCCCGGCAAGCAGACGTCCAACCGCGATTTTCTGAGCCTCGCCGCCGGACATTACGCTGCCCTTATCGTCGAACTCTCTCGTCAGCAGTTCATCGCGTGACTTCGTAAGCCGAACTTGTCCGATGATATGGTCAAGAGTTTCAGCAGCGCAATCGCGGTACAGGCTTAAGTTCTCCGCAAGCGTCAGCGGGTACACATTTGCCTGTTGAAACGCCACACCGATTTTAGAGCGCAATTGATGTATGTCGTACTCGCGTATGTCGCGGCCGTTTATGAGTATCGCTCCGTCCGACACATCGTAGAGCCGCAGCAGCAGTTTGGACAGAGTCGTCTTGCCCGCGCCGTTCTCGCCCACGATAGCGACTTTCTCTCCGCTCGCTATAGTCAAACTCACGCGCTTGATTTTAGGCTCGGACTCCGGATACGCAAATGTCACTTCGCGCAGCTCCACCGTGAGTTCGCCATCCGGAGCGGGTTCTCCCGTAGAGTACTCAATACCGCGCTCCACGTTAAAAAATTCCCGCGCCTGTCCTCCGAACACGGACGTCTGATATATACTGCTGAGTCCGTAAGACAAATTTTGTATACTGCTCGACAGTATCGACGCAGCCGACATCAGCGTTGCGAACACTCCTATGTCCGACATTTTGCCGCCGGCAAATCCGTAAGCGACGTACAGCGCAATGATGAACGTAGCCGAGTTCCGCGAAAACGTCTGGATTATGTCCACCGCAAACTCTTTCCGGGCGAACGACTTCATCACGCGCACTTGCTCCGCGATGCCCGCGTTAAATGTACCCATCAAGCGTTCCATCAACCGTGTGGAACGCACATCGCCCGCCGTAGCCGTATTGAACATCAGTCGCCGCACGTAGTCCCGCCGCCGCCGCGGTACAATCTGTTGCTTTGTGCGCTTGCCGTGTTGATTGCCCCAATAAACGCGCGTACAAAGCTCAATTATCGCGGCTGCCACTACCAAAACTATCGTGATCGGAGCGCTTCGCGCCAGTACAGTTGTCATTACAGAGATGATCGCGAAGCTGCCGATGAGGGACACTACCTGCGAATACGCTTCGCCTGACCGCATTACAAGCTCTTCCGTAGCGATTTTGTAAGTGTCATAGTACTTCGGATTGTCCATATGGCGCAGATCTACCTTGATCGCGTGTTCGTAGATTTCGCGCTCGATTTTGGCTTCAACCTCAACTATCTTCCACCTCAGGAAGAAGTCTACCCACAGCCAGTTGCCGAGTACTAAAATATAATACACCGCAAAATATATGACCGCTGTCACGAGTACCGGCGGAAATGCTTTAGTCTCCGCCGCTTTGTCGATTACCGCTTGCGCGAACGTTGCCAGTATATACGACGCGATTGGATCCACGATTACAGAGGCTGCAATCGCCCCCACCGCGATAAGCTTGGAATGTCTGAGATATGCCTTGATCAGAAATGCTATGTTGGATATTGGCGTAAAAAATTTAGCTTTCATCTTTCCTCCTTGTGTTATGGGAGGACATTGCCCTCCCCGGCACGAATAGTTGCCTTTGAGTACTGAGTGTAATACATAAAATAACTCTCCTTTCCTATTTCATAATGTTGCCTTACCGCGAAAGGATGGTCGGTTATAGCCCGGGCTATAACCGCGTATGCCGTACGGCATACGACTCAACCTTACTTCCGCATAATATCACACGAAAACAAGGGTGTCAAGCGTTTTTTCACGGCAAAAGCATTTACTTTTTACCGTTCAGCTGCCCGGCTAATACGCAGCTTCTTAGTCAAGATTTTATAAATAGTAACCTTTTTTGCGCGATTGCTCTGCCGCGTCAAAAAAAACGCTTGACAAACGTATTCCGGCGTGGTACAATGAAAACACAAAAATTTACAAGCACAAAGGAGATTACCCCAAATGGTAAAATTTAACAATAAATTTACCCCCCCCCCCCCGATTTTCGTCAAATAACGTAAATTTACGCCGATTTATTACGCTCGCGATTGCAGTCGCAACCGCGCTCCTGATAACCCTCGCGCTAAGTTTTACCCTGAACCTGACGGCAAAGGCGGAACCGGTAGAAACACCGGAGGGAACCGAGGGCGTTGACTATTGGACGCTAAACGCAACAAATTTTCCCGATTCGGGGTTTCGGTATGCCCTGGGACAAAAGTGGGGCTATGTTATGGGTGGAAATCCAAATCTCGTCGTATATTTTACAAAAGAGGACTTGCTATCCTTTACAACTATTGATTGTAATTATACCATATCATCATTTGAAGGAATCAAGTTGCTTCCTAACGTTACAAGCATAACTTGTAGCGCCGGCAGTAGTTTAAGTCTTGACCTGAGCCACGAAAATGAAATTACCAATTTGGTATTCAATAACACCCTAAGCAACTGTACCTTGGACTTGAGCGGCTGCCCGGACGATATCTCTTTGACCGGTGGTTTTAGTGCTAACGTGCTGACGTATCTTCAAACGATAAACGGATGGGAGAAAATCACAAGTCTAACTTGTAAAAATGGGACAGGGAATCCGCTTGATTTAACCGCGTGGACCGCTCTTGAGTTTATATCCGTCGCGAGTACATCGGTTAACGTTAGCGGGTTAAAAAATCTAATCGAACTGAATTGCAGCTATACAGCTCTGGAAGAACTGAATTTTGAAGGTTGCGAGAACCTTGCCATTCTGAACTGCTCCAACTCGAAGTTGACGACACTTAACGTCAGCGGGTTAAAAAATCTAACCGAATTGAATTGCAGCAGTTCGTTTTCCAATGTATTCTTGGAAGAACTGAA
>JAITKN010000055.1 GCA_031278415.1 Oscillospiraceae bacterium | reverse complement strand
GTTAGCGCACGCCGACGGCTACTGCGTTATTGTCGTAACGCACGATTCCGACGTCGCCGCCTCCGCTGATGTGGTGTTCCGCATGCGTGATGGCGTCCTCACGCGGGAACGGTAGTGTTAGTTGCGGTCATTGACAGCGGCATTATGCCGGAGCTTTTATCCGTTGGCTCGTTGAAATACGATATGGTTATTGAAGGGAACGGAAAAGTGCGGAAGCGGAAATCCGGTGAGCAAATACACTCCTTTCACGGCACGATTGTAGCGGGGATAATCAAAAAATACGCGCCCGACACGGAGTTGTGCAGTATACAGATTTTTGAGGACAACACAATGAAAACGATTATTGAGGCGCTCGCTGCGGCCTTAAAGTGGTGCCTGAAAATGAACATTCCGATTATCAACCTCAGTCTCGGAACAACAGACACTCGCGACTTTAAGAAGATTCGCAAGATAACAGAGAAGCTTCTGAGAAACGGACAAATCATAGTTGCCGCCTGCAATATCAATGGCGAATACACCCTGCCGGCTATGCACACCGGCGTCATCGCTGTGCGGACAAGCGCAGAGCTTACAGACAACAACTACACGCGTACGGACGACGTTGACGGAACAAGCTATACCGCATCGTCAAATCACGAACTTACACTCTCCGGCGATTATATAGTTCGGACACAGATTTCAAGCAGCTACGCAACTCCGACTATCACCGCCGCTGTAGTAAACGGTCAGATTGCCGCGCCATGATACCGACATATTGGGATTGCGGAGCTTCGCTTAACTTGCGCTCTGTGTAAAAGCGCATAATTAAAACCTACGCATTATCAATGCCTCGTAATCTGATAAGTTATTGCCCGGTTGAGTATAGACTCGCCGGGTTAAGGATGAACAAGATGGCAAAATTTACTTACACCCCCGAACAACTATTATCTGATATGTGGATAACTCTGTTGATATGTTTATATGTCAACCTCGCGGAAGGTGGTATATGTCGATATTTAGCAGGTTAGCGGAAATACATCAGATTTCTGAATGTGGATAACTTTGCTCAATAGACAGCGATGCAACTCCGTTCAAATTGTTGTCGCCGCGAGTACCCGCAAGGAACTCATAATAACCCTGACATCCAATCATTGCGGCATTATCCGCGCATAGACTAAGCGGCGGGCAATAGAGGGCTATTCCCGTTTCCGAACAGGCAGTTTCAAGGTCAGCCCGAATCCTGCTGTTTGCCGCGACGCCGCCCGCAACCGCGATTTTGTTGTACCCGAATCGTTTTGACGCTTCCATCACACGCGGGACGAGCGCGGCGGACACCGCTCGGTTAATCGCGGCGGCGAGCGCGGCTTTGTCTAACGCTTCATCTTTCTGCTCTGTGTTATGGACAATGTTCACCACAGCGGTTTTCAGTCCGGAAAAACTGCAATCGAACTCCCTGCCGTCCACTCTCCCGATTGGCAGCTTGAAGTCAACGGATTCTCCGTGATAGCTCTGAGCAAGCCTGTCAATCGCCGGACCGCCGGGATAGCCAAGTCCGAGTACTCTGGCAGCTTTGTCAAAGCACTCGCCCGCCGCGTCGTCGCGGGTCATTCCGATTATACGGAACGAGGTATAGTCGTCCACTCCGACAATCATACTGTGACCGCCGGAGACCACAAGACACATAAACGGCGGTTCCAACTCCGGAAACGCTATGTAGTTCGCCGCGATGTGTCCGCGCATATGATGCACCGGAATCAGAGGTACGCCCAGCCCGAACGCGGCGGACTTCGCGAAGCTTACTCCCACTAACAGAGCGCCGATCAGACCCGGCGCGTAAGTGACGGCAATCGCGTCTATCTCAGGCTTGCTGATTCCGGCGGTTCGCAGCGCGGTGTCGGCAAGTTTGTCTACTATTTTGATATGCTCTCTTGATGCTATTTCCGGCACTACGCCGCCGTACAGCGCGTGCAAATCCGACTGGCTGAACACCTCGCTCGACAAAACCGTTCGACCATCCAGCGTAACCGCCGCCGCTGTTTCATCGCAAGACGATTCAACAGACAGAATAATCATAATATTTGCTCATAATTTCGGCGTCCTCTCGCGGATGTAAATAATAACCGGGGCGGCTTCCCTCAGTCCTGAACCCAAATTTCTCGTAAAGCCTTATTGCCGCCAAATTGCTCGCCCGCACTTCAAGCGTAAGGCATGGGCGAATTAACTCCGACGTTTGCCGCTCCGCGTGTTTAAGCAGTTCTGACCCTACGCCGCGCCGCCGATGATTCGCCGCAACCGCGATATTGCTGATTACAACGCAGTCGTATCCGTCGTCGTAAAGTTCCGCGTACCCTATTATATTGCCGAGTTCGTCCGTTGCCGCGTACAAATGCACGCCTTTCTGCGCAAGGGCGGAGCGGAACATTCCCGCTGTCCACGGATCGGGGAAACTTGCGCATTCTATTTCCAACATTGCGGGAATATCCGCCTCGGAACATTGACGAATAGCGATTTTCATTCGCCGCCTAAACCATCCGACAATTCCGCAATCAAGTCCCGAACGGCATCGTTGATTTCCTTGACCGCCTTCGCGTATACCTTATCGCCGCCGCCGAACGGGTCGGAAATATCGCGCACCGAAAGCGTGAGAATCTTCTCGCGGCAGTCAGGATAGTCAGAGCACAGCATATCGGCGTATGCCTTAGTCAAACACCGTATCTGATATGCGTCCTCCAACATCCTTCCGGTTACGGAGCGCGCTTGATGCTTAGTCAGCGTTACGCCGTACTTCCTTGCCGCCTTAACGGAACCCCGCGACGCCGATTCGCCCTCCGACGCAAACATACCGGCAGACTCCGCAACATAGCCCTTCGGCGCGGCAAGGTTAAAAAGTGCCGCCGCCAAAGGACTTCTGCACGTGTTACCCGCGCAGACAAATAGTATTTTCTTTACTTCATCACTTCTTTGAGCCATTCAAACACTCGCTTCGTATTCTCGGGCGCGTTAAATCGCAAATCGCCGTGTGTATATCCCTCAAATTCCTCAAACAATACGCGTTCCTTCCCGCAAACACGCTCCACAGTTTTGGCAAGCAGACGCGAACATTCGATCGGAACAATTTCGTCCGCGATTCCGTGCTGGATAAAAATCGGCGGCATATCACGTGTTACCCACGTTTCCGGATTGGCAAAGCGGGCAAGCTCCGGATGCTCCAATGCGGAAACTCCGAGGAATACGTCAGCGTAGTTATCCAACTTAAGCTCCGTGCCGTCCGGTAACTTCATTGGAGGAGTCTCTTCCGTAAATTTGGACTGCACAACTAAATCGCCGACTCCGAACCAGTCTACCGCCGCCTGAACCCTTTCGCTGACATCCGCGTATCCGAGCGACAGATCAGACAGCGCGTGATTGTCCGCGCTCGCCGCCGCAATGGCGCAATGGTACCCTCCGGCGCTTCCGCCGGCAACCGCAAATCGATTGGGGTCGAGTTTGTATTCATCCGCGTTTGCCCGAAGGAATCGGATTGCGGCTTTATAGTCGAAAACGGGGTTCGGAAAGCGTCCCTCGGGATTATACCCACCGCCGGGAAGTTGATTGCACAACCGCTGCTCCACGCTGACAACAGCAAATCCATAGTCCAGACCATCAAAGTACGCGGCAACCTGCATATCGTCCTTTGTGCCGGCCCGGAATGCTCCGCCATGAATACATACAATCGTCGGGAACGGACCATCGCCTGTTTCCGGTAAATATATGTCCAGTTTACGCATCGGATGCGGTTTCGCCGGAGTATAATCAACGTCCGACCATTTGCGCGTTATGTCTCCGCTGTCAATCAGCGGAAGTTGAAACGGATTTGCCGGGTTTGGTTCTATTGGTTTGAATTTAATCATCTTGAGATTCCTCCATAATTTTACTGAATAGACCTCCTCGGAAACTGCGTATAATAAGGCGGACGACCGCCGCTGTATATCGCAAGGGAGGACAACGAAATTAGGCACAGTTTCCGAGGAGGTCTAATAACATCAGATAGCAATCGCGACTTATGCCTTGCCGTCACAGCCAAGCACATTAACGATTTTATGCCTCACCATATCGCGAATCGCGTCGCGAGCCGGCGTGAGGTACAGGCGCGGGTCGAAATGGTCGGGATGTTCGTAAAGGTGTTCGCGAATCTCGGCAGTCATAGCCAAACGAAGGTCTGAATCAATGTTAATCTTGCACACCGCCGACCGCGCCGCTTCGCGCAACATGTCCTCCGGAACACCAACGGCATCGGGCATTGAACCTCCATAGCGGTTGACTTTGGCTACAAACTCCGGAATTACGCTGCTTGCCCCGTGCAGAACAATCGGGAAGCCGGGTAAGCGACGCGCAATCTCCGCGAGTATATCCAACCGAAGCTGAGGTTTAGTGCCGGGTTTGAACTTATACGCTCCGTGCGAGGTTCCTATCGCAATCGCCAAGGAGTCCGTGCCTGTACGGGACACAAATTCCTCCGCCTGCGCCGGGTCGGTATAACTGCTGTCGGCGGCGGAGACATTTACATCGTCCTCTACACCCGCAAGCCGTCCGAGTTCGCCCTCTACGACCACTCCGCGTTCGTGCGCATAGTCCGCAACCTGTTTTGTGACCTTAATGTTATCCTCAAAACTAAGATGACTGCCGTCAATCATTACGCTTGTGAATCCGCCGTCAATACAGTTTTTGCATATGTCGAAGTCCGCGCCGTGGTCGAGGTGCAGGGCGATAGGCAGTCCGGTATCCTCGACCGCCGCCTCGACCAACTTCATTAAATATACGTGTTTAGCGTACTTGCGCGCCCCCGCGGAAACCTGTAAAATCAGCGGAGCGTTGCGCTCTTTTGCGGCTTCCGTAATCCCCTGAACAATTTCCATATTGTTGACGTTGAACGCCCCTACGGCGTATCCGCCGTCATAAGCGCGTTTGAACATTTCGCGTGTTGTAACTAACGGCATAACTCACCTCATAACCACAAATCATACATCCTAACATCGTGATCATACCATATAAAAACTGAGTTGTCAAGCGATTTTTCAGAACGGAAGCCGCCAAGCTGTTAAAAGTCAAGACTAAAATATTCTGCAAATTAGATTGACAGACGCGGCAATGAGTAGTATAATATGAACTGTAACTGATTATAGGGAGGTAAGTATGAAGAACGAACTTGATAGCGGAGTAAAGTATGAACTTGATAGTGGAGTAAAGTACGAAAAACTTGCGGACGACCCGCCGCCGGGCGCAATCAGATACTTCCTGTTGCGATTGTTCGGCGCGGTAATCAATGTAATGCTGATAACTTCTTGCATTTACGGCAAAGGAACTAATGTTGATTTTAACGGCGTAGTGATTGCGACGCTCGGATTGATTTGCGCTGTACTGCCCTCTAAAAAAACAAATATTCCGTTGATTATTGTAACCGCGCTCACAATAGTGTATAGGATTTTGGCGGCGTTCGCGATATTGTGAAGTTGGTTTTTATGGGTACGCCGGAGTTTGCGGCGGCAAGTCTCTCCGCGCTGCTCAAAGACGATACTCACGAGGTAGCGGCGGTATTCTGCCGGTCGGACAAACCAAATGGGCGGGGTATGAAACTTACTCCTTGCCCCGTGAAGCAAATTGCTCAGGAGCGGGGTATCCATTTGTATCAGCCCGACAATTTCACGGACGGCGCGGCAGAAAACGCGCTGCGCCGAATCGCGCCGGATGTCGCGGTGGTTGCGGCGTATGGCAAAATCCTGCCGCAGAACTGTATTGATGTTCCGAAGCTCGGTACGATTAATGTTCACGCGTCGCTTCTGCCGCGCTGGCGCGGCGCGGCGCCGATTCAGCGCGCGATTATGGCGGGTGACGAGGTCACGGGTATCACGATTCAACAGGTAACATTTGAGCTTGACGCCGGAGATATACTCAAGCTTGAACCCGTTGTAATCGAGCCCGATGAGACCTACGGCGAGCTTTACGACCGCTTGAAAATCGTCGGCGCTGATCTTCTTCTGAAAACGTTGTCCGAACTGCCCAATGTCGCTCCGCGTCCGCAAATAGGCGATGTTACGTATGCAAAACCAATCTCTAAGCAGGATCGCGAGATTGATTTTACGCGTTCCGCTAAAGAGATTATCAATCATGTGCGCGGGTTGTGCCCTAATCCCGCCGCGACAGCGTTACTCTCCGACGGGCAGCGATACAAGATTTTCCGAACGCGTGAGGTTACTCACGCGGAACCGGGACTGATAATCCCGCTCCAAAACGGCGGCTTTATATCCATCGAGGAACTTCAAGCGCCGGGCGGAAAACGTATGCAAGCCAAAGACTTCCTGAGAGGGCATAAACTGTAGCGCGGCGATCCGCGTGAACGCGCAAGCGTATATTTCAACTCAATACGGCAATAAAATTCGCCTGTACGATATGATAAGCATCCGTCTGACTTTGATTGACGGATGCTGTGCTGTAATTTACTATACTCTATTCGCTCCGCTGACGCCGTTCTAACCGCCACGATGTACGAATAAACTTTACCATATTCTAATTACGGGAGTGGTAAAAGTATGTACTTGACTATAGAAGACCGCGCGCGCGACTGCGCCGCTTACATCATAGAGAATGACGCAACAGTACGAGCCGCCGCCGCTGAACTCGGCATTAGCAAAAGTACTGTACATAAGGATATATCTGACCGTCTGCCGGAATTCAGTCCGTTGCTGTACCGGCAGGTCAAAGTCATTCTGGAGAAGAACAAGGCGGAGCGGCATATTCGAGGCGGCGACGCTACCCGGCGGAAGTACAAAGGCGAATAAGTTCACACGCTGACGCGCCGCCTCGATGCTTCATTGTGATATTCGTTTGCGGCGAGCCTACTTTACTGCGGTGAGCGCGTCAATCAAGCTCATTCCGGATGCCTCGGTGTCCGGAGTGTACGTCAAGGTTAAGTTTGCCATTGCGCCGTCGATTTTGCGCAGGGCGTACAGCTGCGTCATAAGCCCATCATTGAGGGAGAATACTGCGTACGTCCACTCCTGATCGGCGATTACGCGAGTTCCACGCTCTGTTTCGGTATATGTAAGTCCTTGGGATTCCAATAAAGCAAATTGCGCCGCCATCATATTAAGCATATCAGTCTCGCTGATAGCGGCGGTAAGCAGATTGGCGGATACGTTTTCATACATCAGGGAAAGCGATGGCGCTCCTATGTATGCCGCATCCTGAATGACGAAATCATAGGCGGCGGTCTGCAGTGCCGCGCCGGCGTCAAAGCCTTCGCCTGAGTTAGCAACGATCTCGCCGCCGGCAGACAACATAAGCTGAATGGTTTCGTCAGTTGCGGCGATAAAACCATCCGGCAGCGTAATTTGCAGACCAGACCACTCATTGGTGAATGTTTTACGAGTTTCATCCCACGTTCCTGTTTGGATTGTGCCGAGCTGGCTGCCGACTGCCTCGGGTTCGTCCGACGGTTCCGCGACAGGCATATCGACGACTGCTTCTGTCGGCTCGGCGGGTTCCGGAGTCGGTTCGGCTGTGGGTTCGGCTGTGGGTTCGTTCGATGTTTGCTCGGTGGGGTTAGTATCCGCGTCAGATTGCGAATTTCCGCATGCCGCAAGCGCGAAAGTCAAAGCTAAAGCCATTAGCAGAGCAAGAAGTTTTTTCATACGATGTTCCTCCAAAAATATTTAATGGTTTGATAGTTTTATAATAATACAAACCGCGTAAATTGTCAAGATTGTCTTGCGCCGCCGTTTGCGTTTCACAAACATTGGCGCGGACGAACCGACACGGAAATCGGCAAAAGCGCGGAGATTCAGGAACCGGGTTGCAAGTCTTGACAGATCACAGCGAAAATGCCGCGACGGAGAAGCCGACGGCGAGGGAACTCAGTATTCCGGCTGACAAGCGAAGGGGGACGGGCGAGATAGTTCGCGGAACGGTTTCCCTCCCGATGCTGACGGAAATACCGCGCCGCGAGGCGGTTCATAGCCCTTGCCCGCGATTTGGGGAATACTGCTGACAGAGGCTTTAGTCCGGCGGCGTACTTCTCGGGCAGGGCAGCCGACGAGGGGGGGGGTGAGCGTACCGCTGCTGAGTTTCGCAAGAAGTCTGATGACAATAATTTTGATGAAATGCTTGACAAAGCTCAACAAAATGCTACAATAGCACTATCAAAGGGGCGTTTCGGATCTTGTTCCGAGCGGATCCCTAACATATGTGGAAGGATGTCTGGATTATGAAAAAAACTTTGCTGTCAGTATTCTTGCTTTTGCTCATCGCATCCGGTCTTATAGGCTGCGAGCGGAATAGCGACATTCCGGCAACATCAATACCGGA
>JAITKN010000113.1 GCA_031278415.1 Oscillospiraceae bacterium | reverse complement strand
ATCAGGAGCGCGAGAGCAATCGCGAGCGTAATAAATCGGTGTAAATTTACGTTATTTGACGAAAATCGGGGGGGGGGGGGTAAATTTATTGTTAAATTTTACCATTTGGGGTAATCTCCTTTGCGTTCGTAAATTTTTATAATTTCATTGTACCACATCGGAATGGCGGTGTCAAACGTTTTTTTGTAAAAATATTTCAGAAGCGCTCGGACGGCGCGGCATCGATACGTAAGCAACAAATGTACAACACACCCTACTGCCTGACTGCGCCGCAAAAACGCGCTTGACACTACGCAAAATGTATGCTATGATTATGCCGGATTAGGAAAGGTTGGATATGCCGATTGCCGAATGAAAAACGCAGCTTCGAATATACGCTGCCCGCGCCGAATGTGCTTGCGATTCCGGCGGAGAGCGCCGGTCGCCTCATCGCGGCGCAAAGCCCCTCGGCAGCGTTGCTGTATCTGTTCGCCCTCTCACGCGGGGGAGTTTTTACGCCGGAGGAAGCACATTTCGCCACCGGAATGGAGTTCGGCGAGATTGAGCATGCCGCGCGTCGCCTTACTGAACTTAAACTGCTTAACCCCGCTAATCATTCCCCGATTCGCCGCGCCGATGAAATTCCGGAATACGACGCGGAAGAAATTACCAAAGCGGCGCGGGATGACCCGGGATTCAGCAAAGTAGTTGAGGAAGTTCAGCAAATCTTAGGAAAGCAGCTCGGCGGCAGAGAACTGATGATCCTGTTCGGTATCGGCGACTTCTACGGATTGGCTAACGAAACCATCATTCTGCTCGCTCACTACTGGTCCAAAAAAGAGCGGGCGCGTCACGGCGCAAACTGCAAACTGACAATATATAATCTGGAGCGCGAGGCTCATACTTGGGCGCAAAAGGGCATACTTACCGCGGAAGCGGCGGACGATTATATTACGGAACTTATCGCCCGCGACGATTCCTACGGAGCCGCCGCCGCCGCCTTGGGTGTGTTCCGAAAACTCACGCCGCTTCAGGACAGCTGCCTTAACTCGTGGCTTCAAATGGGCTTCAAACCCGACGCGTTGGCGATAGCGTATGATCGAACATTGACCCAAACGGGACAGTTCGCTTGGAAATACGCCGATGTTATTCTTAAAAATTGGCACGCCAAAAATTTGCATACGCCGGAAGAAATTGAGCGAGGCGACCCGCTTAACAGAAAACCGACGAACTCCGGACGAAAACGCGGAGCTAACTCAATGTCCGTCGCCCCGTATGAGCCGAATGAGGATATGTTGCGCGACTGGGAAAATCTGCTTAGAAAATAGGTGATTGACTATGGCTTTTGACTCTAAGGTTTTACAACGCGCCTTGGCTCGCTACGATGCGGAGAAAACAGAGCGCAGGATCCGATTTGAGCGCGAACGCGAGGAGATTTTCGCGGCGATTCCGCGCGCGCGCTCGCTCGACCAAAAAATACGCAGGGCGGTAATTGACGCCGCCGCCGCTATTCACCATTCCGAACACCTTGCGCGGGATATAGACAACATCGCCGCCGAAAACCTAGGGCTTCAGCGCGAGCTTGCCGCCGCGTTAAAGAACGGCGGCCGTGACCCAAACGCGCTCGACGAACGTCCCGGCTGCGAAATATGCGGCGACAGAGGCTTTGCGCATGGCAATATGTGCGAATGTCTTTCCGCGATCTACCGCGATGAGCAGCTGAAAACGCTCGGCGAGGCAATCGACATAGAGTTCTGCCGATTCGGAAACTTCTCCCTAAGTCTGTATCCGGCAAACAGCCGCGCAATTATGGAGCGCGTATTTCAATTGTGCAAAGACTACGCGGAAAATTTTACACTCGGCAGCAGGAATCTTTACCTGTACGGCGGTCCCGGACTGGGCAAGAGTTTTATCGGCGGATGCATTGCGCGAGAGGTTACGGAGCGCGGTTACAGCGTAATTTACACTACGGCGGTCAAATTCTGTGAAATATCGGAAAAAAGTAAATTCGCCAGAAACGCGGTTACGGATGAGCAAGACGATGCCGCCCGAAGATTTTTCAGCGGCGATTTGCTGATTCTTGACGACCTCGGCACCGAGATGCGTACGCAGTTTACTATCAGTTCAATTTACGATGTTATAAACAGCCGCATAGCGGCCTCTCTGCCAACAATAATAACCTCCAACTACGCGCCGAATCAGCTCGGCGCGGCATACTCTCCGCAGATTGAGTCTCGCCTTAGCTACGAATACATACCCTGCCCGTTCGCGGGAGAGGATATTCGCAAGATTAAGCGCGGACGCTGAACTCGCGCCGCGCGATTTATTCGGTTACCAAAATCTTTTTGAAAGGGCTTGAATATGAAAACTTACGAAGACGTTTTTGTTGAGGAAATGACGCTTCTGCGCCGGGACGGCGCGTCGGCACTTATGAAAGCGGCTATTGTGTTCGGCGCGCTCGTTATTATCGCGGTGCTGTATATTTTTCTCAGACCGTTTAATATTCCGTTCAGCGCGGTCGTAGTTTACTTCGCCGTACTCGGCTGGCATTATACACGCGTGGAGTACGAATACAGCTTTGCGGGTACCTCTTTCACGGACGGCGAACTTGACGTAATCAAAATTATGGGGAAGCGCAAGCGCAAGAATATGGTTAACATCAAAATGAAGTCCGTTACGGAATTTATTCCGTTGCGCGGCGAGCATATTTCTGACAGCCGGACACTCCGCGCAACAGGAATCCCGCGGAACGGCGGCGATGACCGATTGCTTCGCTACGACGGCGGCGTACTGCTCTTTACGCCGTCAGCGCGTATGACCGAGGCAATTACCAAATTCCTTCCGCGCGGCGCCATCCGACAATGAGCAACGCGTTCGCGCCGTCGCTGCCGAAGCGCGAAGGCGATTCGCACAAGGGCGACTACGGCAAGGTGCTTATAGTCGCCGGAAGCGTAGGGTTAGGCGGTGCCGCGTTGCTGTGCGCTAAGGCATGCGTCCGCTCCGGAGCGGGACTTACGGCGCTTGCCGCGCCGCAGGATTTGCTTACCGCCGCAATGGTTTATTGTCCGGAGGCTATGAGCTTCCCGCAGTCCCTTGGCGCGGTTCTTGACAAGTTAGAATGGGCAAGCGTTTGCGCGTTCGGTCCCGGGCTGGGTATGACATCGGAGACGCGCAAATTGACTGCCGCGCTGATTCGCGAATCAAAAATACCGCTGATAATTGACGCGGACGGCATAAACGCGCTCGCGGAACGCATATATCTATTAGACAGCGCGAAGTCCGCCATCGTACTTACACCGCACGAGGGCGAATTCCGCCGCCTTGCGCCTAAGTACACCGGCTCACGCGAGGAACGCGCCGCCCGCTTTGCCGGGGAACACAACTGCATCGTCGTACTAAAGGGCGCGGGAACCGTAACCGCGTTTCCCGACGGGGAAATCGTCGTTAATTCTACGGGCGGTCCCGGTATGGCTAAGGGCGGTAGCGGCGACGCGCTTACCGGCGTTATCGCGGCGCTGACAGCGCAGTTCCCGCCGATAAGTGCCGTTCCGGCAGCCGTGTATCTGCACGGACTTGCGGGAGACCTCGCCGCCGCCGAATTCGGAGAATACTCGATGACGCCATCAGACCTCATTGAAAAACTGCCGGAAGCATTCAAGCGAATAACGCGGTAATCGCGCATTTGATGAACTGAAAGGAAAACTGTTAAATGAAGAAGAGCGCGGTCACGGCAATCGCGCTAATGATGACGCTTCTGCTCGGAGCCTGTGCGGGCGGAGGAAATAGTGAACATCAGGCAATGCTGAATATTCGCCAAAAGTATCTTCAAATGCCGGAGCTTACGCTTTCCGCCGATATTACCGCCGACTACGGCGGCAGGGTATACCGATACGCGCTGACATACTCCGGAAACGGAAAAAAAGGGAAACTTTCCGTAAGTGAGCCGGACATCATCGATGGTGTATCCGCCGAAATCGACGGCACCGGAGTGATCCTCCGCTGCGATGGCGCGTTGATTGATACGGGCGAGCTTACGGCGAACGGGGTCAGTCCGCTTATGTCGCTGCCTCTGATAATCAACGCGTGGCAAGAGGGTTTCATCACCAACACATGGCGCGAAATATACGGCGAGACCGAGGCAATCGCGTCGGAGATACGTCTCGACGACGGCGGACTGCTCCTGAAAACGTGGTTTGCCATCGACGGGTACGCGCCTTTGCGCTCCGAACTGTACGCAGATGGTTTCTGCGTTCTGGGCATTGATTTTAACTGAATAATTTACGTCCGCGCACCTTTAATCGCGCTATACAGAGAACAATTTGCCGAATCTCGGACGGTCACTCTATCGCTATGGTTTTTACGCTCTCAAACTCATCAAGAACCGCTTTGTCCGGCGGGTCGTCAATTGCGGAGGCGAGCAAAATACATATACAGCCGAAAATAAACGCCGGCAGCAACTCGTAAATGTTCCATATCCCGCCTAACGGTCGAATAACCAACTTCCAGAAGAACACCATCCCGCCGCCGCCTATAATTCCGGCAAGCGCTCCGGTTCGGGTAGTATGCTTCCAGAACAAGCTGAAAAGCACAAGCGGACCGAACGCCGCGCCGAAGCCCGCCCACGCGAAGCTGACAACCCGGAAAATAACGCTGTCCTCGTTCCACGCGATTATCACACCTAAAACCGCAAGCGCGCAAAGTGCCGCTTTGGATACCCACATAACTTGTTTGTCGGTCGCCTTACGTTTGAAAATGCCCTGATAAATATTCTTAGAAACAGCACTGGACGCAATGAGCAGATAACTGTCGCTGCTGCTCATTGCCGCCGCGAGAATACCCGCCATCACCAACCCCGCTATCAGCGGGTGGAACAGCATTTGAGCCAGAACGATAAAGACGCTCTCGGCGCCTCCGGCAGTTTTCAGCGCGTCGTTATACGGGAATATCGCGCGTCCCATCAAGCCGATAAACACCGCCGCCGCCATAGCTATTACGCACCAAACTATTGAGATCCTGCGCGCGCGCTTCAGTTCGCCGACTTTGCGGATAGCAAAGAAACGTACCAGTACCTGAGGCATCCCGAAGTATCCGAGTCCCCAAGCCAATGTAGAGGCAATCGTCAGCGCGCCATACGGAGCCGCGTCTTTCCACGCCGCCGACAAGCGCTCTATTGTGGTCGGCAGCTGCTCCGCTACTCCGGTAGACGCCGGGATAAACGTATCAGGCGACGCGGCAAAGAAGAACTCCATAAACCCGGGTATATCTTTAATATTTGCCGACACCGCCGCCATCCCGCCGGCTTTCGCGACGCCGAAAATTACTACGGCAATCAGCGCGGCGACCATTATAATAGCCTGTATAAAGTCCGAAACGCTCTCAGCCATAAAGCCGCCGATAAGTGTATAAAACAGCACTATTGCTGCGGCAACGATCAGCATAGTATGATAATTGGCGCCCAGCAATGCCGAGAACAATTTGCCGCCGGTTACAAAGCAGCTCGCGATATATACCGAGAAGAAAATCAGGATGAATACCGACGAGATCAGAAGTATAGCGGGTCTCTTCTCCTTGAAGCGGTTACTGAAAAAGTCCGGAAGCGTAATCGCGTTGCCCGCAACTTGAGAATACTTGCGCAAACGCTTGGACACCAGCAACCAGTTAAGATATGTACCAACCGCCAGTCCGACAGCCGTCCAAAACGCCTCGGATATACCGCTCCAATACGCAACGCCCGGCAGCCCCATAAGCAACCATCCGGACATATCGCTTGCTTCCGCGCTGAATGCCGCTACCCACGGACCTAATCCGCGTCCGCCGAGAAAGTATTCGTCTGAACTCTTACTTGCCCGCTTCATAAAGTAAACGCCGATTACGACCATCACCGCCATATAGGCGCACATCGCTATCAAGTTTTGAATCTGTACTCCGGTCATACCAAACACCTCTTTTTCATTTTTATATCCTTATAACGTTGTAACACATAACCGCGCTCTATGTCAAGAAAAACATAGTGCCGCCGATAATCACGCTCTGCTTTCCGACTCTTCTTTCAGTTTTGCCAAAACCTCGTCAAAAGCACTCACGCCCAAGTCTCCGCCGGAGCGAGTGCGCACGCTTACCGTCCCCGCCTCCGCCTCTTTGTCGCCGACAACCAACATATACGGAATCTTTTGCAATTGAGCCGCGCGAATCTTGAAGCCGATTTTCTCGTTTCTCACGTCCGTTTCCGCGCGAAGTCCCGCCGCTTCAAGCTGCGCCGAAATCTTCGCGGCATAGTCGTTCGCCCTGTCCGTAATAGGCAGCACGGCGACCTGCAACGGCGCGAGCCAGAGCGGAAACGCGCCGGCATAATGCTCAATAAGTATACCGATAAAGCGTTCAACCGATCCGATTACCACGCGGTGAATCATAACCGGTCGGCGTTTTTCGCCGTCCGCGCTGACGTAGCCCAGGTCGAAACGGTTAGGCAGATTGAAATCGAGCTGAATTGTGCCGCACTGCCACGTCCTGCCAAGGCAATCCTCAAGATGGAAGTCGATTTTCGGACCGTAGAAAGCGCCGTCGCCTTCATTGATTACATAATCTTTTCCGCTGTCGTTCAGAGCGGTTTGCAGCGTTGCCGTCGCCTCGTCCCAAAGCTCAACATCCCCTATGTGCTTTTCCGGCATAGTGGAAAGCTCAATATGATATTTGAATCCGAATTTCCCGTAAAATTCGTCAATGAGACTGATAACGCCCTTGATTTCGTCCGGGATCTGCTCGTGCGTCATAAATATGTGGGCGTCGTCCTGAGTAAACTCGCGGACACGCATAAGCCCGTGAAGTACGCCGGAAAGCTCATGACGATGCACTATGCCCAGTTCCGCCACTCTCAGCGGAAGTTCGCGATAGCTGTGAGGTTCAGAGTCGTAGTAGAGAATTCCGCCCGGACAGTTCATCGGCTTAACAACGAAGTCCTGCTCGTCAATAACGGTCGTATACATATGTTCGCGGTAGTTATCCCAATGTCCGGAGCGTTCCCACAGCGAACGGCTGAGGATAATCGGAGTAGAGATTTCCATATATCCGGCCTTTTGGTGAAGCTCCCGCCATAATTTCAGCAGTTCGTTCTTCAGCGTCATTCCTTTCGGGAAGAAGAACGGAAATCCGGGACCCTCCTCCATCAGAGCGAACAAACCAAGCTCCCTGCCGAGCTTGCGATGGTCGCGCTTCTTCGCTTCCTCGAGAAAGTTAAGGTGAGCATCCAGCTCCTCTTTATTGGCAAAGGCGAATCCGTAAATGCGCTGAAGCATTTTGCGGTTGCTGTCACCGCGCCAGTAAGCGCCGGTGACACTGCGAAGCTGAATCGCGTTCGCTTTCAGCCTTCCGGTGTGTGAAACGTGCGGTCCGGCGCAAAGATCCGTGAACTCCCCCTGCTTATAGAAGCTGATTACTTCGTCCTCAGGCAGGTCGTTGATAAGCTCCAACTTGTACGGCTCGTCCTTCATCAGAGCAAGCGCGTCTTTTCGTGACAGCTCAAACCGCTCGATTTTGAGATTTTCCTTTATAATCTTCTTCATCTCGGCGTAAATAGCCTCCAACTGCTCCTCGCCGAATGTAATATCGCTGTCTATATCGTAGTAAAAACCATCGGCAATCGCCGGACCAATGGCAAGCTTACTGTCAGGGTACAGCCGCTTAATCGCCTGAGCCATAACGTGCGATGCCGAGTGCCGCGCAGCCTGCAAATCTCCGCCCATAGTGTGTTCTTCCTCCAAATCGTTTATGCGTTCTATAATACCAGAAGAATCTTGATTCGTCAAGAGGGAAAATGGAGCTTCCCACGGCAAAAGCATTTACTTTTTTGCTGCCCAGCTACATCCACAAAAACGGATAAAAATACCTGTTTTTGAGAAGAACGCCGCATAAATACACAGAATTATACGCTCATATTTACACATTTAACAAGATCTTGGCTAAGAAACTACGGTATTAGATGGGTAGATAAACGGGGAAAAAGTAAATGCTTTTGCCGTGAAGTTTTAGTCGTTGTCGGGGTCGCCGCCGGAATCCATATCTGCCAGCCAATCATTGTTCGTAAAATAACTTCCAATAAGACGCTCCAAATCAGTGGCTTCGTCCGTCATATTTTCAATTACCGTTT
>JAITKN010000053.1 GCA_031278415.1 Oscillospiraceae bacterium | reverse complement strand
AGTTTCTTAGCCAAAATCTTGTTAAATGTGTAAATATGAGCGTATAATTCTGTGTATTTATGCGGCGTCCTTCTCAAAAACAGGTATTTTTATCCGTTTTTGTGGATGTAGCTGAGCAGTAAAAAAGTAAATGCTTTTGCCGTGGGGGCGTACAAAAGTTGTCTTGACATTTTCCCTGCGGGATGATATAATAGGCACGTAAAGTGAACAGGGTAGCAATATCGGGAAGTTTTGTGCCGTTGCGGGAGCGTCGACCCTTTGTTGTGTGCAAAGTTGTGTGCGAATGTTAAGTTTGTTCAGGTTGATTTTATTGCGGATTTAGCTGCTGAGTGCTGCGGCAGAATATGCATAATCAGAAAGGCGCAAAATATGCCGCAAAACGCAAAGACGCGTTTTTACGAAAAAATTATCGGGGAGATGTATGGAACGCTTCTCAACTATGCGAGCCTACGGGTCGGAGGCTCGTCCGCAGCGGCGGATATTGTTCAGGACGCGTGCCTGACGGCGTGGGAGAAAATAGATTCTTTGATGGCTTCACCGAATCCGCGCGGGTGGATGATGAATGTGCTGAAAAATCACATACGTAAATATTTTGCCGAGCTTAGCTCGGATTCGCGTATGAAAAACCATTTGCCGGATGCCGAATCGGGGATTTCCGATTCGGCTGCTTTTAATGATTTGGAGCTTAGTCTGCGGACTGTCCTTACCGAAAAGGAAATGCAGATTATAGAGCTGAAAAAGCGTGGTTACAAACTATCGTGAGATTGCCGTGTTTCTCGGCTTGCGTCCCGGGTACGGTGGATTCCGCGCTATCGCGCATAAAGGCAAAGATAATCGCTTTGTTGGGGGATATTTAGCTTATGAAAAAATTTTTTCATCGGGGATGCAAGAATTTGCCCTCGAAATCGGATATATACAACAGAGAGGAGGGGTGCGATACGAAAGAAGCGTTCTCAGTCGGTGAATTAGAGAGCAAGACGGCGGATGAACTTCGGGCTATGCTTGCCAACGACAGTTTATTTTCGTTGGACGATGATACCAACACCGACGCTATTCTTGAAATTTTGGAGGTGATAGAGGCTAAGGAGCTGAAAACGGAGGAGCAGAAAGAGGTGGAACGCGCCGAATTTTGGACGGGAATGCTCGCCTGTTACGGGGACAAGATACCCGTCAGGCTTGAAGACGTGCTACACAAGCCGCGCAGAAAGCTCTTTATTTTGATTGCGGCGTGTAAAACAGTGTCGGCATACGCATACAGAGCGGCGCGTAACCTTGCCATCTCGGCGGTAATTACGCTGGTTCTGCTTGTTGCAAACTCGTTTATCGGGTACGCGTGGCGCGTAAATGTTTTGCAAACTATCGTCAGTTTTTCCGATGAGTTGTTCAGCAAGGTGCTTACCTTCGCGGATGATACGCCAATCGGCTCAGAGGATTCGCGGCAGTTCAAAACGCAATCCGGCTTTCCGGCTTTGCTGGGCGCGCTGGACGAACTCGGAGTATATGACGTGAGAATCCCGGAATGGAAGCCTGACGGCTTTCGATTTGAATCTTTACAGATCGCTGATATGCGCGGAAGTAAACTCATAGTTGCGCAGTACACCAACGGGGATAAACGGCTTAGTTTAACGTACAGGATTTATGAACAAGTTCCCGTTGACGCTGCTCACGAGTTTGAGAAAAGCTACGGGAACCCCGAAGTGTACGAAGCGAATGGTGTTGTTCACTACATTTTCAGCAACTTGGATGTCGTAGTCGCCACTTGGGTTGATGAAATGAGCGACTGTCACATTCAGGGAAACATTTCCGTTGAGGAAATGAAACAAATTATTAACTCAATTTATCAGGAGGAATCAATCAAATGAAAAAACGCGGATTTATGCTAATTGCGGCATTACTAATTGCGGCGATTATGACAGGTGCTACCGCTTTTGCGGGTGTGCAGGCAAGTTCAGAACTCTCCGATTACACCGTGGAAATGTTCGCGGACGGCAACGGGGTTGTCGCGGTAGAGTTTTATGTGGCGGCAGTCGGAATCGCCGATGAGGTTGGCGTATCTAAGATAGTTTTCCAACGCCAAAATGGCTCGTCGTGGACAAACGTTGCGACATACACGCGGAGCAACCATTCTGATTTTGTCGGGTACAATTGCTCGTTTCATACCGGCGAGGCAAGCTATACCGGACAGGCAGGGCAACAGTACCGCGCAATCGTAACCGTGTTTGCCACGAAAAGCAGCGGCACCACCTCTCGCGCGCCGAACACAAACACGGTGACGGCGTGAGGTGTAGGCGATGTAAAAATTAAAATTATATAAGATTAGGAGTAATTATGAACAAATACATTAAAAAAATAGTGAGCATTTTGCTCGCTACGGCGCTGTTGTTCTGTACGCTTCCAAGCGCAGTTTTTGCAACAGAACCCATTATGGGGGCTGACGATGCTTCAACGCAAATACCTGAAACGCCTGACGAAATAATGGAGGTTTATGGTAATTTGCTTTCACAAGTTGAGCGCAATCAGAATGTATCTAAAGCTATGCTATCACAAGCAAAGAGTCAGATAACGGCGCAGAGATCTGTTGCTTTACAAGAAGCGGGCTATGCCGTATATGAGCTTAATCAAGCAAACTATAATACGTTGAGCAATGCTCTTAATACAGATTTGTCTGAGGCTGGTTTGTCACCCTCAGCTGGATACCTAATCGTGTTTGAACAAAATCCTGATTCTGAGGGAATGCACACACAGTCTAGTGGTCCCAGTCCTGTGACATTTTCATACACGTACCAAGGACAGACATACATGAGGACCCTTTACGTGTATGATGATGACTCTCTTGCGGGCGGGGATTTTCATCAAGAATCGCATGATGATGTTACGGGTACAAGTAACCTAACGGATATACTGGATAAAGTTATTACGATTGCATCGTACGCGCCCGGGATAGGGGAAATTTTAGGAAATATATGGACATTTCTGACATTTACGGGAATAATTGGAAGTTTTTCCGGAACATACCATGGGGATGACATTATTATGTTTGCTAATACTGAATGGGGAAGAACATATACACAGGTTTGGAGCAGTTATGATTCTGCATGGATATTTGGTTCCTGTGTCGAACGTGCGATTTGCAAATCGCATTTAAGCGGCTATATTTATAAAAATTCCAATTACACCAAGATTGAAGGGCAAGAACGCAGTGCAACTCTGTACTCAGATAAGTATGCGAATAATACGTGGAAAAGAAGTACTGCAGTGAGCAACTATTTGAATTCTGTTCCTTGCTCTTTCGACATTACAGGTGACGTAGAATATACATTTGAGAATAGTGTGATTTTAACTCATGATGAACCAAGTTACTATCCGTAAGCGACAAGTAGTGATTACTTGTGGTAGTATATATTACCATTCTTCGTGATTAGGCTTGGGCATAGCAACTAAGACATCTGCGGGTACTGTGATGGTCGGCTTTTTGAATCCGACCATCACAAATTGCCGGTAGAGACAGAGGGCATATAAGAATTATAAAAAACCATTTTATCAGATATAGGCTTTTGCACGCACTTACAGTTACAGGGAAGGAGGTGAAATTATGAAAAAAAAACGTCGCGTTAAAATTATTCGGTGGGTTGCGCTGGCGGTGATGCTTGTGCTTGCCGTGTCGCTGTGGGCGGCGCAGGCATATTGGAGTTTCGATATAGACATAACTCACAACGCTGTTCTCTTCAATGACGAAAGCGGAGAATACTTAGCGGATGTCACAATTGCCCTGACGGGAGTGCATAAGAAAAGTTTATTGAGAGAAAGTTTTTTTGAGGGCAGAATAGACATCCCGCAGCTTGACGATTTGCCCGATATGTCATCGGTTTGCGTACAGTTTTTGAATTATGGATTCTTGGGAGAAACGCCATACGGTACTGTATATCTCTTAGACAAGCAGGGAATGCTGCCAACGGAACGCGTCGGCACGCTGTTCGCAACGGACGATTTTCAACTGCTGTATTTATCGCTTTTACGGTACCGCAGCAAGTCGGGGTATTGCGTTGCCGCGCCGGCGGAAGATATAGCGGAGGCGAAAGACATGCTGCGAAAGATTGTCACGGCAGATTAGATCGCAAAAGATTGTCATGGCGGCGTGTCGAGTATGGGTGCATTTGTCGGCTGAAAATCAAAAATTTTTCATTAGACCACTTGCGAAACTGAAATTACAGTTCAAAATTACAAATACCGGTAATGAGGTTGAATCTCAAGCCAAATCGTTTTCTTCGATTTCGATAGCGTTCGGAAAGGATTCTAAAACGCTTGATGAAGCCGATGGCATGCTCGTTACCCACGCGCTCAGCTGATATTTTTCTATTCATTGCTTTATCCTCAGCAGTCAACGGGCTCTTTGGGGTCTGCTTTTTCGGCAGAAGCGAATTGGTATGAATTTCCTTGATCCCGATATAGCCGGTGTCGGTTTCCGCCAAGATTTCAGGACGGATGTGCGTCTTTGATTCCTTGAAAAGCCTGAAATCATGACGTTTTCCGTTGGCAAAGGCCGTACATATTACCTTTCGTGTCTTTTTGTCAACAACCACCTGAGTTTTTATAGTATGTCGCTTTTTCTTCCCGGAATAGTAGCATTTTTGCCCCTTTTGGGACGCTCAATCGGCGATTCGGTCACATCAATCAGGATAACCTCATATGACACATCGCTTTTCAGCAACGCTTTTTTGCCGGGCAGTGAGAACGTTCCGTCTTTGATCAGGACATCCTCGACCCATTTTATCAGTCGGTACATATTGCTCTCGTGGATTCCATAGCTTGCGGCAATGTGAGCGTATGTGCGGTATTCGCGCCAATATTCAAGAGCAGCCAAAAGCATTTCTTCAAGGATTAGGGTTGGTTTGCGGCCTCCTTTGGATAGTTTTTCCTTGAGCTTTGGCTGAAGAATGTCTATCATCTTTTCAAATGTTACGCGCTTTACACCCGTTATTCGCCGGAATTGTTCTTCGCTGTAGTTTTTTAAAGTTTTATATTTCATGCCCCTATTATATACCATTTAAATCAGTTTCGCAAGTGGTCTAATGCAGAAACGCGGCTTTCACGCGCTTATTATAAGCGCCAACCCCCGCTATTGACCGGCTGCCAACTGAATTGCCTTTTCAAGCCGTTTTTTGAACAGCTCACATCCGAATTTATATATTCCGCCCGGATTACCGGACGCGTAGTAGGTGTTCGCGGCGCAACCGCCCGCGCACCATAGTTTTGCCCAGCATTCTCCGCATTCCGGATTTGTAAACACGTTATTTGAAGCGAATTGCCGCACAATGTCCGGGCGCGTAACGCCCTCAAAAACATTGCCGATAATGAACTTCTCATCACCAACAAACCGATGGCAAGGGTACAAACCGCCGTCCGGAGTTACCGCCATATACTCGCTTCCGGAACCGCATCCCGACAAACGTTTGTTCAGGCACGGACCGTTTTCTAAGTCGAGATTGAAGTGGTAGAAATTGAACTTGCGCTTTTGCAGTACTTCCGCAAGTTTGTCATATTCGCCGAGAATAGCGTTAAGGTCAGTATCTTTCAGCGAATATGTTTCATTCGCGCCGCATACCACCGGTTCTATGGAGAGATACTCGAATCCGAGGTCATTCAGCGCGGTAAGGTCATTGACAAAATCGAGGTTTTCACGCGTATAAGTGGCGCGAATGTAATACTCTCCGACGCGATTTTTCACAAAGCCGCTGATTTTTTTCGCAACATTTACATAGCTTCCCGTGCCGTCCGGAAGTTTACGAAACCGGTCGTGGGTTTCCTTGCGTCCGTCAAGACTGAGAACTACGGTTTGAAACTCTCGGTTAGCAAATGCAAGAACTTCGTCAGTCAGATCCAGTCCGTTAGTGGTAAGCGTGAAGCGAAAGTGTTTATCGGCCGCCATTTCCGCGCTTCGAGCGTACTTGACTAACCGCTTGACAACCTCCCAGTTGAGCAGAGGTTCACCGCCGAAGAAGTCAACCTCAAGGTTACGGCGATGACCTGAGTTCGCTATCAGGAAATCCAGCGCCGCTTTGCCGACCTCAAAACTCATAAGCTCGCCGTCTCCGTTTGCTTTTGCCGCGAAGCAGTACGCGCACCGCATATTGCAGGCGTGGGAGACGTTAAGGCAAAGCGCTTTGACTACGCCGGAATGTATCTGACCGCGCTCCTCTATGACCTCGGGCTCGATCGGCGGCGCGCTGTATAACTGCCCGGACTGAACTAACGCGCTTATTTCCGCGAGAGCGCCGGTCAGCTCGGTCTCGGTTATGTCGGGATGAGACTCCGCAACCAACGCCAAAGCGAGTTCCGCGTCAGCGCCCTCCCGAAAAGCGATTATGTCATATGTAAGATCGTCGCAGATGTGAATTGAGCCGGAGTTCCCGTCAACAACAACGTTATGCCCTCCGGCTTGGAAGCAGTGGATCACTTGCGGTTGGCAATGTGTTCTTTGTTCTCACAGGACTGGTTGGCAACGCCGTTCGATGTTTTACAAGCGCTCTGGCAGGAGGTTCGGCACTCGCCGCATCCGCCATCGGCAACGCACATCGGACGGGTTTTAAGAGTTTTGATTCGTTTCATTTCAGTATTCCTTTCAAAAGTGTTATCAGTCTGTCAAAAACCCAATCAGGGTCGCAGATTGTCATAATCAGCAGCGTATAATCTTTGGTTACACGCTCGGGCTCGAAACCGTTCAGCCGCAGTATTTTCGCGAATTCGGGGTCAGGTACAAGTATTTTTGACGGGTCATCTTGCGGAATCAGACCGGTTTCGGAGTAAAGCCGCCGGAGTCTGAGCGCAAAATCGGAAAACATTTTCCGACTGCGTGAGTCCAAGAGTGTCAAGCAGTGTTCCGCGCTTTGAATTAGTAAGTAACCGGGGCTTGTGGTCTGAAACACATTGACCTGACGCTTGACGAGTTCAGGTTCTATGCGATCCCCGCAAACGTGCAGCAGCGAAACTTGGCTTAGCGCGGGCAATGTCTTGTGAAGGCTTTCGATAACCAAATCCGCGCCGAGCCGCACAGCGTTTTCCGGGAAGTACGGGTGGAACCCGAGATGCGCTCCGTGCGCGGAATCGACAATGAGAATCCCTCCGCTCGAGTGGACTTCGTCCGCTATAGACGCTATGTCAGCGATCTCGCCCTCATAAGACGGGGATGTTACGAGAACAACGGGCGCAGCGGAGTCGAGCGTAATGTCCATTCCGCAAAGCTCAATGGCGTTGATGACGCTGCTGTGCGGCACTCCGCGCAAGCTGATTCGGGACGCGCCAAGGATATGGGCGGCTCTGATTGCCGCAAGATTTCCGCAAGTTGAGCCGTTGACGAGCAGAAACGCCTTCCGCGAACCGTAAATCCGCGCCGCGAGGGATTCGATTCCCGCGATTACGCCGGTCGGCGCGGCAAGGTCGTCAAGCCCTTCAATTTCCGTAACATCGAAATCAATAGACACCTGCGGCGCGAACTCCGGATTGCGCTTATGCCCGGGCATATGCAAAGGATAGCGGTCATTAGCGTTAAGCGCGTCAATCAGCATCGGGTTATAAAGCGCTCGGAAACAGCTTTGAGTCGGTATGCGGTATAAAGCACGCGCCGACAAACTCTTCCATATAACCCGGATGCGTACTGAGGTCGAGGTAGGTCATATTGCGCTTTATTTCGGTAACTTGAGCTGATGCCGCGCTCGAACTCAGCATAGCGTAAGCTCCGGCAAGTGAAGTGTTGCCGAGATAGCGGTACTTGTCAAGCCCTATATCAGGGAGCATCCCTATTGTAACGGCGTTGGCAAAGTTGATTCCGCTGCCGATTCCGCCGGCGATCAGAACCTCATCAATCATATCAATGGCGAAGTCCAGCCCGGCAAGCATCGTTCGTATCGCGGAGAAGATGGCAGCTTTTGCGCGTATGAAATTATCAAGATCGATTTCAGTAATCTCAATATCACTGCCGGAAGCCGATTCGTCCGCGAAAGCAAGCACGTAACTCTTGATTCCGTCCGTATCTTTGATTCGGCGCGACAGCTTGGCGAATTTGCCCCGCGCGTCAATGATTCCGCTTGTGAAAAGTTCCGCGACAAGGTCAATGTACCCGCTTCCGCAAATCCCTGACGGTTTGACGTTTCCGATTACGCTGAAACTTGGCTCGAGGGTAGACGCGTCAATAACGCAATCCTCGATCGCCCCGTCCGTAGCGCGGGTGCCGCAGCTCATATCGCCTCCCTCAATAGCGGGCCCCGCGGAGCAAGCGCAGCAGAAAAGGAATTCCGCGCCGCCGAACACAAGTTCCCCGTTAGTTCCGAGGTCAACGAACAGAGCGTAGCTGTCCTCGCGCTTCCAAATGAGGCTTGCGAGCGTGCCGGCGGTAACGTCTCCGCCAACATAACTCCCGGAGTTAGGGGCAATAATGACCTCCGCGTCCGGGTTGATCGGCAGCGCGATCTCGGACGCGGTCAGCACCGGAAACTCCATAACGGCGGGGACGTATGGATCCAGGCGAATATTGGCAGACGGCAGTCCGAGCAGCAGATGGTTCATCGTTGTGTTTCCGGTAATCACGGCGCGGTAAATTGCGATGCGCGGTATTCCGGCAATGTCGGCGATTTGAGCGATAAGCGGGTTGAGCGTGTCGAGAATCGCGCCGCGAAGTTTTGCGCTCCCGCCGGGCTTTTCCGCCTCCACAATGCGGTGAATTACGTCCGCGCCGTAGCGAATCTGTCCGTTTCCGGCGCTTGCTTTCGCCAGAATCTCTCCGGTTTGAAGGTCGGCGAGTACCGCCGCGACAGTAGTGGTGCCGATGTCAACGGCTAGCCCGCACAGGCGCGGATCAGGTCCGATGTCGAGCAGACGGGATCCGCGAACAACGCAGTCAGCGTTCCAGTTGCCGGAACGCAGAGCGTCCGGAAGTTCAGAGAGGGCAAACAGCGACGCGGATTGCAGATTAAGCGCCGTGCTTAACCGTGTCCAGTCATCAGCAGGGTCGTCCGCTGTAGGTTCGGAAAGCTGAACGCTAACGATTGACAATCCGGTCTCGATCGTGAACTCTGAAAGCTGACGCTGAGTATCGCGGAATATGGCAAGCTCGCGTTCGTCACTAAGGTCGGCGGTTTTGATACCGGATTTGAACGCGCTCGCGCCCTCCGGAATCTCAACTACAGAGTCTTCGGTGACGACTGTCTGGCACGCAAGGACATCACGGCCATTGAGCTTGACCTTACACTTGCCGCAGGTGCCGTTACCATTGCAGGGCGCGTCAATGTCGATACTATGTTCCCGCGCGAGGTCAAGAATATTGGCTCCTGTCCCCGACTCGGCAATCGTTATTTCCGACGCAGCGGTTTTGAATGTGATTTTGTTCATTAAAAATTTCAGGCGCCAAAGCGCGGCGGTTCAGATTTCAAGATAAGAATCCGCGTATAGGGTTTCGTTGTTGATTATATCGGCACTCTTGACGGCTTCCATAAGACGCGTGTCGCACGGATTGACAATCGCGCTGGTAAGTCCCGCCTGAATCGCCATGGAAACCATAATGCTGTCCATAATCGGGCGGATGTGCTTGGGCATTCCGTTGGAGACGTTACTGAGTCCGCCGGTACTCTTAAATCCTTGTTCGGCAAACCAAGCGATGGTTTCAAGGACTTCTTTCTGCTTATCTTGCATTCCCTTGATTACAAGGAAAAGCGGGTCGAACCAGAGGTCGTCAGAGTCCATTCCGAGCGACAAGCCACGCTCCAGAAGCTCCATACAAAAGCCCTGACGCTCCTCAACTGAACCCGGAACGCCCTCACGAGAGCAGAGCGCAATCGCGATAGCGTCGTTGGCAGCCGCGAGGTCAATGTTTTCAATGCGGTCGCCCGCGTCGGCGGAGTTAACAATCGGTTTGCCCTTCGCGCGGTTGTAAACTTGGATTCCCGCCTCGATTGCCGAACGATTCGCGGTGTCAAGCGCAAGCGGCACGTTGTCGAAGTTCTCTTGAATGAGCTTGACCGCCCATTGCATAAGCTCCGGACCGTTGTTCTCAGCGGGACCGATGTTAACGTCAAGATAGCTTGCGCCCGCGTCAAGCTGCTCCTTCGCGCGCTTTAGAATCGGCTCCGGAGTTTTTGTGTTCATTGCCTCGCGAATAACAGGACTGATGCAGTGAATTCGCTCGCCGATGGTGATAAATTTTGCCATAATAGTATATCCCTTTCGTGTTAAATTACGCGTTTGAACGCGTGTTCTTGTTTATGGTATTTGAGACAGCCTTAAGCAACTGACTTAACGAAGTTTACCAACGAAACCGCTTCGTTGGGTCCGACAATGACCTCCCAATCCGGAAGTTTATCCTGAAGCTCGCCTTTCAGCACGGCGACCTTGCCCGGAAGAACCAGTTTGCGGTTCTTGATTTTCGGCTCAACCTGCTCGGTGACAAATTTGGCGATTGAACTCGCTCCGAATTTGCCCGCCGCCCACGCGGTAAGGACGGAGTATCCGCCCGCGTCGCAGATACACAGGTTGCACGGCATTCCGCTGCGTTCGAGTTCGCCGCTTACAACGAAGTATGTCAGCGCGAAGTCTACGGTTATAAATACCGGCGCGTTTTCGTCCGCTTTGTTCAGCGGGTATATGCCGACTTCTTGACGCATCGGCTTCTGCGGGTCGGTGAACAAATTTTGCCGCAGACCATAAAGCGGAAGAGCCTTGGCGTAATCCATTGTCCGCAAGATTACAATTGAACCGTATTTGACGGTAAAGAGCGCGGCAAGCGCAGCTTGAAGCGGCTCGTTATCCCAAGCCAGAGCGGCAACGTCAACGATAGTGGGATAGCCGAAAGTACGGTCGTTATTCATCAGCGCGGCGCGGCGTATCTGAACCGTGAACTCAAACGCGCTCCGGATGTCCTTTGTGCCGACATTAAGAATGAGATTCTTGTTGCCGAGCTTCTCAAGCTTTTCGACGGTATCGTAAAGTTCGTCTAAGGTTTCGCCTCCGACGCCGAGCAGCAGTCCGTTGTCAGACGCGAGCTTACTAAACTCCTCGTAGTTAGACGCATTCGCGCCATTGAGCACCGGTTTCGCGTCCTTAATTTCCGCGACGGCTTTTGCCGCGAGCGCGGGATCGCTTGTGGTCAGAATAACGCCTCGATTAAGCGCGGACGCCTTCTTGGCAAGCTCCACAAACTTAGCGTCGTCCTCATCGGCGTAGACATTTACGAATTCCGCGTACATACGCTCCCCGATGCGGGCGTAGTCAACCGCGGCAGAGGCGCTGATGGCCGCCTCAACTTCCGCGTCGCTGTAACCGGCGCAGATCGAGAACGCATAGAGTGTTTTGCTGACAAAAGTTTTTTCGTGGCGGAACAGAACGGTTTCGCCGCCGAGTTTGCCCTCTTGGTCGCCGATTTTGACAGTCAGAGACTTCATCGGCGGCGCGGTGCTTTCCGCAAGTTTGTCGAGGACATCCGCCGAGATGTGCGGGCACTTCGTAATCTCAGCCCCACCCGCCGCGACTTTCATCGCGAACGGCATACAGGCCGGAAATCCGCACGCTTTACAGTTTGCGTGTTCCTTGGGCAGGAGTTTAAATATATCTATTCCTTTAAGAGCCATTTTTTGTTTGCCGCGCAAATTAAGCTGTCCCGATAACGAGCGTTAATTTGCGCCTCCTTTCTTTTCTTACTTAATTTTATTTACACAAGAGCCTTAATCAAAGCGGAGACAGTAGCAACTGAGGTCGGATGCCTTAACATTACCGCGTTTGATCCGCTGGCGAGTACGCTAACGGCAGTCATAACCTCCATATCAATTCCGCGAGCCTCCCGCGAACCCCAAGTCGGCATTTCACTCTCCTCGGAGATGGATTCCTTAACGCCCCAAGTCTCCGTTGAAATCGGCGTGAAAATAGGCATTTGCAGCGTAGTGTCATTTTGGTTCATCGCGGCACTCTTAATGCGATCCATCGTGGAGATAACGTACTCAAAGCCGTATCCGGCGGAAGCGGAGCCGATGTTCATAACAATGTTTTGGTTCTGTACACCCATTTGATTGATCAGGACGTTCAGCTGTTTGGCGAGGTTGATGTCAACCGCGCTCTCCGCCGCTACTTTCTGATTGTAGGCAAGACCCACGCTGGCGGCTACGGTCTTGTAGTTTTCTTCCTTAGCGGAAACGAACAGGACATTTTTGTCTGTCAGGGCGGCGGCGACTTTATCAAACAATTTGGCGTCCTTATCGGCGTTTTTGCTTCCGATGATGACAAGCGCCTTGCTGTCGCCGAGCGCGTCCGCCGCTTCTTTGGCGATTCTCGCGCACTCGTCTTCGGATGTGTCCGCGCCGTTCGGATCAGCGCTTTCAAAGCGCAAGCAGACGAAGTCGGCGCCTTCGGCCGAGGCGGCTTTGACTACTCGTTCCGCAACGCTGTTCGTGCCGGCATAGAACGCCTTGATACCGTCCGGCGCGTCCTCAAACGGGAGGTCAGAGACCTCGATGCCAATCTTCGGCGCGTTTTTTATCTCGCCGTCAAAGACATAGAACGGCAAAACATTCTCGCCGCCGAGTTTAATAGCGCCCGCGCCGACCCCGATTTCCAGTTCGTTAATTGCTGCGCCCGCCTTTGGTACGGGTTTGTTAAAAGGCATTTTGTATTCTCCTTTGCGTTTGTATGTTGTTTATATTTCCAACCTCCCGCAGAGCGGCAGTGAGATGGACCCGGTAGCTAACGGCGCGTCGGCGCGTCACAGTCCTAACTTCACGATAATCTCGCGAACGGCAGTTTTGACCGGCGCGTCCTCGGGAAGCTCAACCAACGGAACCCCGGACGCGTCGTACTCGTAGACTTGATCGTCCTGAGGCACTACGGCAAGAAGTTCCAAGTCTTGCGCGGCTATTTCTTCTTTGACACCGTCGCTGAGTTCGCCGTTCGGCGCGCGGTTGAGTACCGTAACGATTTTCCGCGCTTTGAGGTCGAGACTGCGCACAAGCGCTTGAATCCGTCCGACGGCTTGTACACCCCTGCGGCTGCAATCGCTTACGAGTAAAATAACGTCAACGCTCGGCAAAATTCCGCGTGAGATATGCTCCATACCCGCTTCGTTATCCACAACCACGTACTTATACGCACCGGAAAGTTTTGCTATTTGGTGCTGAAGCAGCCCGTTTACGAAACAGTAACAACCCGCTCCCTGAGTACGTCCCATTACGAGCATATCATAATCATCCATTTCCGTAAGGGCTTGCGAGAATTTGACCTCGGCGTACTCGGCCTTCGACATTCCGGCGGGGATGGGGCTTTCAAGCATCATATCAGCGCGTTCAAGCTCCTCCCGCAACTGACCGAGCGTTAATCCGACCTCAACGCCAAGGACTTCGTTAAGATTTGAATTAGCGTCGGCATCCACGGCAAGAACGGGTCCTTGTCCTTTTTGGGACAGATAGTGTATCAGCAACCCTGTGATAGTTGTTTTTCCTGTGCCGCCTTTGCCGGCAACCGCGATAGTAAATGCCACATTAAATCTCCTTTATTGTAGTCCGACGGAATAGCTGAACGCGGTACAGCGAGTACACGCAACATATCATTACTATAACACAGTAACGGTAAAATTGCAAGTTTTTTATTCTTGCAAGCGCGATTTTTTTCTTGCGCGCTGACCCAAGGCAAATATGAGGGCGGCTATGACCGCGGGGAGTGCTGCCGAGGTATACAGCGTCGCGATACTGCTGCCGGAGATAATTGCGCCTCCGATGGTAGGCCCCAGCCAGTAGCCTAAGTCCATTCCGAAGTACGCGGTATTACTCGCGACGCCGCGCCGCAGAGGATGGACGCTTTTAATCGCCATAGTTTGCAGCGCGGGCTGAGCCGCGCCGTAGCCTATCGCCGCCAGTGCCGCTCCGACCACGCATGTCTCAAAGCGCTTCCCCAACCCAACGATTATAAACGACGCGGCAAATATCGCCAGTGCGGGATATACCACCGCCGCAATTCCGTAGCGGTCGAGAATGTGTCCGCTGATCGGACGCGCGCAGAGCAGCACAAGCGCGTAGACGGTGAAGAAGAGTCCGATATTCGCGATGTTTTGCTCCCGAGCGAAGCTCTCCATATAAAATGTATAGAGTATGGACGCGAAGCAGATGAAAGCGATCACAAGCGCGGGAACCAGCGTCTCCTTGGCGGCGATATTTTTGTACCAAGCGCCGATTTCTCCGCGCTGCTCGCGGGTAAGAGGCTTATAGGGCATTGCCAGTACCGGGATAATCGATAGTGCCATACAGGCGGCGGCGAAGGCGAATACCGCCGTGTAACCCGCGTTCCCGCCGAATCTGACCGCGCCCCATTCTCTCAGGAATAAGCCCATCCCGGGCGCTATCGCGGTGGCGACCGCGGTATTGACGCCGAAGATGCCCAGTCCGCTTCCCATTTTGGCGGCGGGAAGGCTATCGCCGGCAATGGTGAGGGTCAGACTGCCGATGAACGCGAATTGAAGTCCATGCAAAAACCTCGCCGCGACAAACAGCGGAAGTGAAGAGCTAAGCGCGTAGCCCCCGTTTACGAGAACGCCGACCGCATACGCGGCAAGCATTATGTGCTTCCGGTTCAACTTGGTTATCACCGGCCCGGAAAACGGGCGTACCGCGAACGCCACTCCGTAGAACATCCCGCTGATTACCCCGATGACCGAGGCAGTCGCGCCGAGACTTCCGGCGTATGCCGCCACAAGCGGACTGACCGTGAACTGCGCCGTATTATGCAGGAAGTTCGCGATGAACGCGCATAAGTACATCCTGTTCCATATCTTCTCGTTTTTCATATACCTATAATAACTCTTTCCGGCACAAATTTCAAGAATTATAATGCGTAAATCGATAGTGACATCCGACAAAGTTGCGACCAAAAATCGCAATATCATTGTGCATAACGCCACAGGCAAACATTCGAGCCCTTAAAAATACAATTCTTGTATCAATACTGTATCACAATTCGATTCTATTCACAAGTGTTTTTTTTGAAGGATTTTTCGATACGCGACGGATCGCGCTCCCGCGCCGCCCCGCTTTGCGCCGCGTTATCTCTATTACCGCGCCGCAGCGGTTTCCGCGCACCCGTCCGGTCAAACGCGGGGAATGATGCAACGACTCGCCGAGCGCAATACAGATTTTTGCCGCCGAAAATCATCTCGAGGTTGCCGTCTTGCGCAAAACACGCAAAACGAGCAAGGCAAAGCGGAGGAGTTTTCCCGCTCCCCCGCCTTGCTGATGTTCGATCCGAGCAGTACCGTACCGCCGCGCCGCAACCTATCCCGCCGTGTACCGCCGGAGGATCGCCGCGACCTCGCTGCGCTTGACGTTGTCGCCCGGACGAAGTCCGCTCGCGTCGCCTTGCAGTATGCCGCGCCCGACCGCCCACGCGACCGCGTCCCGCGCCCAATCGGAGATTTGCGCGGAGTCCGTGTAGCCGGAAAGGTTTCTGCTTTGCGGGACGTCGGGGACGCCGGAGCTTTGCGGGGCGTCGGGGACGCCGCCCCCTACATAGTATCGCCACAGGATTGTCACGAGCTGCTCACGCGTGATCGGGAAAGTCGGGTTCGTGCCGTCCGTGATGCCTTCGGCGATTGCCCAATCCCACACCGCCTGATACCACGGATCGGAAACGGCGTTCGCGGCGGGAGCGTTGCTCAGCCGCGCCAGAATCATCACCCATTCGGCTCGAGTGAGATTGTCGCTCGGCGCGAACGTAGTCGTGCTGCCCTTGCCCTTCATCAAGCCCGCGAAGGTTACGGCAAGGACGTCAGAGTAGAACCAATCGGTTTCAAACACGTCGCTGTATGGGTTCGTCTGCTCATCCGGCGCAGGTTCAGGCGCAGGTTCGGGCGACGCGCTCGGACTCG
>JAITKN010000034.1 GCA_031278415.1 Oscillospiraceae bacterium | reverse complement strand
ACTCTACCAGACCTTGGTAGAACTCTACCAGACCTTGGTAGAACTCTACCAGACCTTGGTAGAACTCTACCAGACCTTGGTAGAACTCTATGAGACAAAAGGTTTTTTTCTTCTATTTCACCAATAAATTAAAGTATAGCTGAGTTGTAAGGTTTGTTTGGGTGTCGATGACGTGTAAAATGGTATTTTTGTGTGCAATGAGATTATCCCCATACGTGATTTTGAGGGAAATAAACCAATTACCGTCTTGCAACACTTGTTCCCGTTGGCATCCACATGACACGCCGCATGCGATTTATAACGGCGCGAAGTTCAAATTCACGCGGAAGATCGAAAAAGCGATTCATAGTAGTAAAAAAACTCGTATCAATAACATTCAAGCCCTCTAGCTTTGGCGTATTTCGTTTTGTTTCGCCTCTAACGTGAGTGCGTCACGCAACCTTGCATGATCAAATCCCTTGATGAACCGCTCTGCCGCGTCCGGTAAATCAGCGACAAGCATTTTCTTTGCGCGTTTAAGTTTACCATGCGGAAGTTGAATTTCAATTCGTACACATAAGCACACCCGGTCAGGTGGAGGGTCTGCAAATTCATATTCATAAATTGTTGCGCCGCGGCCGTTTTTGTAGTCTTTAGCGGGACACATCGAAAAATACGCCGCGTTACGAACAAGCACTTCACTACTCGGCTCATAGACATAAAATTTACCGTTATCACTGTCAGGCCGCGATTTATTCATATACTCAGCATTTATACGATCAAAATATGGTTTGATCTCACGTAAGCAAAAATCGGCGGCAGCAGGAGTGAACTCACTAACACCAAGATGATCGACTGGAATCGCAATTGTGACCATAGGACGGTCGAGAGACATTCGGTCGGTACGTTCAAAAGCAAATGAAGTATCCCCTTGCCAATAAACAGGTTCCCGCCGTACTCCTATACGTTCACCGGCAGGTTCACCATTAGGCTTGAGATGTATTACACCGCATTCGCCGTCGTAAATTTCCTTTTGAACCGGGTATCCGTCTTCAATAACTGTAAAGCGGAAAGTAGTAGTGCTGTTGTCATTAATTTGATTAAGATAGTATAAAAGCCTTTTCAAATGAATTTACCTCCGTCAGTAGATTTGTTTTTGCTACGCATCATGGTCATAACAAATTTTCCTTTCCGGGCGGCAAACGAAAACGCTGCTGATAAAATCAACGGCGTATGAGCTCAATTTTATTGAGTGTCAAATGGGAAAAATGATTTTATCCATTAAATAATATTTTAGCGTTTTCATCTTGCCCACCTCTTTTCGATATTTTATTGAACTATAATGAGTATAACGCCGGTATATCATAAGAATCCACTGTTGTCAACTGCATTTTTGCTGTGGCTGCGCTCTATTCGCCGTCCAGTTCGGCTTCTATGAAGTAGCGCGGACGGCGCTTGGTTTCAATGTAAATTTTCCCGATGTACATTCCGACAATCCCCATAGCGCACAAAATCAGTCCGGAACACGCCCACATTGAGCAAATCAGCGCAGCGACAGCGGCACCGACGGCGAGCGAAACGCACATCGATGTTAACCCGGCGAACAGCAGGATCGCGCCGATTGCCCCGATCAGACTGAGCGGTTTCGCGGACAAAGATGTAATGCCATCCATCGCAAAATCAAGCATTTTCTTCAAAGGGTATTTGGTGATGCCGGCAAACCGCTCCGCGCGGGCATAATAAACAACTTCCGACTTGTAGCCGAGCATGGGTATAATGCCGCGCAGAAACAAGTTGCTCTCTTTGTATTCGGACAGCGCGTCTAACGCCCTCCGACCGAGTAATCGATAGTCCGCGTGATTTCGGACTATATCGCCGCCCAGACCGCGGAGGAACGCATAATAGCCCTCCGCCGTGACACGCTTGAACGCCGAATCCAACTTGCGTTCCGACCGAACTCCGTAGACGATCTCCGCGCCATTCCCATACTTGTCAAGCATTTCAGGTATAACGCCCGGGTCGTCCTGCAAATCGGCGTCCATCGAGATAGTCACGTCTGCGTCGCCGGATCCGTCAATAAGTCCCGCAAGCAACGCGATTTGGTGTCCGCGGTTGCGGCTTAGTTTCAGACCTCGAAAACGCTTATCGCCGGCGTGAAGCGCGACGATTCGCGCCCAAGTGTCGTCGCGGGAACCATCGTCCACAAACAGTATTCTGCTATTGGCGGAGACGCGCTCATCAGACACCAGACCTGTAAGAATCGCCAGCGTTCTCGCCGCGGTTTCGCCGATAACTTCGCTTTCATTGTAACAGGGTATAACAATGTATAGGGTGGGTGTTTGTTTTAACTCTGTCATTTGTCGAATTTCTCCAATACGCTTATAAGCTCCAAACGAAGCTCCGACGTGGTTTTGTCCTTAACCTGCACCGCGGCGGATTGAGCCGTACCGCCGCCGCCGAGTGCTTCCATAACCAACTGAACATTGACCTCGCCGTTTGAGCGCGCGGAGATACAAACTTCTTCTTTGCCCGAATAAATCACAAAGGATGCCCTAATATCCGCGATATTAAGCAGATCGTCCGCCGCGCTTCCCGCCACTATTCGGTTGCCGTCGCCGCTCATTTCGCCTATTACGTATCCGCCGCGGTAAATCTCCGCGCCGCGAATTATCTCGGACTTCTTGGCGGACATCTCAAAGCTCAGCCGGAACATCTTGCGAACCTCGATCGTATCGGCCCCGGCGCGGCGAAGGAACGCCGCAGCCTCAAATGTGCGGCTCCCGGTGAGAAACGTGAAGTTCTTCGTGTCAAGCACAATACCGCCGAGCAGCGCTTCCGCTTCCGCTTTAAGAAGATCGCGAGGCTCAAGCAGATATTGCATAAGGTCGACCACAAGCTCCGACGCGCTCGACGCAAACGGTTCGTGAAACGAAAGAGCCGCTTCGGCGATGTAGTCCGCGCCGCGACGATGATGGTCAATAACCACAACGCGGGTACACGATTCCAGCAGTGCCTCACTCTCTACCCGCGCCGGATTGTAGGTATCCGCCACAAGCAGCAGCGTTCTGTTATCTGATACAAGCATAGCGTCCTGCGGAGTTATAAACACGCCATCATATTCCGGCAATGACTTCAAGTGTTTGATAGCGGCCTTGGCAAGCGACGTATCCGCGTTTATCACTATCGAAACAGGTCGGTTGAGCTTTCTCGTCAGCGCGGCGATTCCGGCCGCCGCGCCGAGGCAATCGAAGTCCGCGTACTTATGCCCCATTACAATGACGCGGGACGCGTCGCGGATAAGCTCGCTCAGCGCGTTCGCGACGACGCGGCTTTTGACCTTGCTGTTGCGCTCCGCCGCTTGACCTTTGCCGCCGTAGAACGCAAAAGTCAAAGCATCCTTTATAACCGCCTGATCGCCGCCTCGCGAGAGCGCCATCTCGATTGACATCGCGGCGAAGTTGAACGTCTCCATCGGATTCGCGCCGCCCTTCCCTATGCCTATACTCACGGTACTGTTTATGCCGCCCGGACCCTTAAGTTCCTTGATACTCTCTAATATGGAGAACTGTTCGCCGATAAGACTGTCAAGCCAGCGAACCTCAAACAGACAAGCGTACTTCCCGCGCTCCATTCGCGTTACGAACGCGTTGGCGCGTTTAATCCACGCGTTTACTTTCGCCTCGAACTCGGCAAGCAGGGCGGACTTCTCTACCTCGCTCGCGCCCTTGAACAGTTCATCGTAGTTATCAAGCGTGACTATCATAGCCGCAAGCCGTGAAACCTCGTACTCGCGGCGAATATCGGCAAGCTCCGTCGCGTCGTCGAAGTACAATATCCCCCATTGCGGAGTAAACCCGTCGGCGCCGTTAGTTACGCTTCCGCTTACTTTGAATTTGTGTTTGCCTATGGAATAAAGCTCGGGAGCTTCGCTCTTGTGGTCGATAAGCCACTTATAATCGAAATTAGGCAGGTAATCGGAAAGCATGGTGTCGAAGATATGCTCGCGCGCGCCCACCAGCGTGAGAAACTGCTCATTAGACCAACTGAACGTACCATCCGCAAGCGAGAAAACAGCCGCCGGCATAGGCAACGCCGTAAGCGCGTCGGCGCCCGCTTCCTCCGCGCCGTATAGAGTATTGCCGATGCCGCGAAGATCTCGCCGCCGCCGGTTCACCTTATACGCGGACGTATACAGCCCTAAGACTACCAAAACTCCCGCGAATGTTCCCGCAAGCGGCAGGGAACCGTACAACACGGCGGCAATCGCGAACACCACTAATAAAATGAAGTTCAGCCGCTCCGATGGTCTGAATGTTTGAATAAAAAAGCGTTTCATATGTCTGCTCCGAATTTAGTTAGTCGTTGGCGGGTCCAATCCTTATACCCATTGCCAGTATAACGTGAACACTGTCAAAAGTCAAACATTTTTATTAAAAGGGCACGGCATAGGTGCTTATCAGCACTATGTGTAAGCGACCTTGGGATACACATAAGCGACTTCCAGCCACACGGAAGCGACTTCCAGCCACACGGAAGCGACTTCCAGCCACACGGAAGCGACTTCCAGCCACACGGAAGCGGCGTCCAACTGCACGGAAGCGACTTCCAGCCACACGGACGCGGCGTCCAACTGCACGGACGCGGCGTCCAGCCACACGGACGCGGCGTCCAACCACACGGACGCGGCGTCAAACCACACGGACGCGGCGTCCAACCACACGGACGCGGCGTCCAACCACACGGACGCGGCGTCCAACCA
>JAITKN010000019.1 GCA_031278415.1 Oscillospiraceae bacterium | reverse complement strand
CGGCGTCCTCGACGCCCCGCAAAACAGAAACATCTCCGGCGTCCCCGACGCCCCGCAAAGCATAAACCTCTCCGGCTACACAGACTCCGCGCAAATCTCCGATTGGGCGCGAGACGCGGTCGCGTGGGCGGTCGGGCGCGGCATACTGCAAGGCGACGCGAATGGTTTGCGTCCGGGCGACAACGTCAAGCGCAGCGAGGTCGCGGCGATCCTTCGGCGGTACATCGAGGGCTAGCGCGAACGCGAAAGAGCGCGTAAATCAGCAGGGCGGGGGAGTGAAAAACTCCTCCGCTTTGCGCGTTCGGGGTGTTTTGCGTGTTACTGCAGGGGAGCGTCGGACGCGAAAGCGTAAAAGATCGAACCGATGATATTCAGCGGTTGGCGCGGCGCGGAACACCGAAATTATTGACTTCGGCATACGTGAGTACGCGGACAAAAACTTAAACGGCGGCAGTTAAGAAAAAAATTGGTGATAGTTAAAACACACATTGATTTACAAAGTGCGCTGTGGTATACTGGCAGCAGAATAAGAAAGGGGGCAAACGAAATGGGAGTAACATTAAAAGACATAATCGGCTTGGCGAAAGAATTGCCGGAAGAATATTTTGAAGAGACATTTGAACGACTAAAAGAAATCAAGGAAAAAGCCGAAGCGTAGACGCAGACAATCGCTGCACCGCCGCTGCGATCAATCGCGCAACGCCGAGCAAGGAAGAAATCGCGCGGGTTTTCGCCGATAAGGTCACGCCCGAGACGGTGATTCTTTGCGACGGGAGCAAAAACTATGACGTTTTAGAGGACAAATGCACGGTCGCGCACACCAAACGCGTCAACAAAGTTAACGGGTTTCACAGCTTCATCAAGCAGCGGCTTGACGGAGCGCGCGGAGTTGCGACCATATACTTGAATCGCTATAACGCACTTTTTGCTCAAATTTTCGGAAAACAAGATTCAGCGACCGACAAAATTTACGCGCTTATGACGTCCCGCGACAACTCGTTTTCCGGCATAGCATCCGTTAAATCTGAAAATTTGCTCATTCTGTAAATCAATGATGTTCGCGACTATCACCATTTTTTTTGATGCGCGATTTTTATCCGAGCTTACCTATAATCCAACGAAATCAGGCACAGTTTCCGAGGAGGTCTAATACGTTTTAACTTACCATTAAGTGCTCAAGTAACTCCGCGAACTCGGTCGGCGACTCGATTTCTACGTCCGCGGCAAGTAAAGCGCGGTACAACATCAGCTTTACTATTATCTCTGCTTTGGTCTTGTCGTCCGCATACGCGGATTTAAGCGCGTCAAACGCCGGATGCTCCGCGTTGATTTCCAACACGCGTTCCGCTTTCATCTGATTGCCCTCTCCGTTAGGCAAGGACTTGAAGTAACGCTCAAGCTCAAGGGTTACATACCCGCGAGTAGTAATGTATGACGGCGCGCCCTTCAGGTTCAAACTGATACGCGCCTCCGCAACCCTTCCGTTAAGCGTATTTCGGGCAAATTCGAGCAAGTCCTTATACTCCGCGCTGAGTTTTTCCAGTTCCTCTTTCGTCTCAGCCGAATCCGGAAGCTCAAGATCATCGCTGTTTACGCTGCGAAACTCTTTTCCATCGAATGTTGTGAGGGTTTGAACTACAAACTCGTCGGTGTCCTCTTCAAGGCAGATAACGTCATACCCCGTGTCCAAGATTGATTCCGTTCGCGGATTGGAGCGCGTTTCATCGCCGAACGCGTAATAAATGTATTTCTGCCCATCCGCCATAGCGTCGGTGTATTCCCGAAGTGAAATCAGCTTTTTCAGCCCGGCGGAGCGGAACATCAACAGTTCTGAAAGCAGTTCTTTCTTTGCTCCGAAATCGCTGATTACGCCATACTTAAGCTGCGTTCCGAACGCGGTCCAAAATTCCGCGTAATCCTCCGGAGCTTCTGTCATCAGCCGCTTTAGTTCGTCCTTAACGCGTTTTTCAAGGTTACGCGCAATGACCCGCAATTGGCGGTCGTGCTGAAGCGTCTCGCGGCTGATATTAAGCGTAAGGTCGCCCGTGTCCGTAACTCCGCGCACAAACCTGAAACACTCCGGCAGCAAATCCGCGCACCTGTCCATAATCAGCACTCCATCGGAATAGAGTTCCAAGCCCGGTCGGAAATCGCGGGTATAGTAGTTATACGGCGCTTTGCGCGGCACAAACAACAGCGCGGTAAAACTGACAAGACCCTCCGCGTTAATCGTCAGCGAGCTGATCGGCTTCTCCGTATCGTAGAACTTCGCGCGGTAGAACTGTTCGCGTTCCTCATCTGAAACTTCCGCTTTCGGACGCCGCCAAATCGGCAGCATAGAGTTTATCGTTTCCGTTTCGGTATGTTCACGGGATTCGCCGCCCTCAGTATTGGTGTGTGTTACGTCCATCTTTATCGGATAGCGAATGTAATCGCTGTACTTTTTAATCAATTCCCTCAGGCGGTACGTTTCCAGATATTCCGAATACGTTTCCTCGTCCGTGTCAGGCTTAATGCAGAGCGTAATCGTTGTGCCGTGTCCGGCTTTCTCCGCCGGCTCAATGTCATAGCCGTCAATTCCGGAGCTTACCCATAGGTTTGCCGTCTCGCTCCCGAACGCCTTCGACAGTACTTCCACTCGCTCCGCAACCATAAACGCGCTGTAAAATCCCACTCCGAACTGCCCGATTATGTCCGCCGCGTCCCTGTTTTCGTCCTGCTCTAATCCGGACTTGAACTCCAATGAGCCGCTTTTCGCGATTATGCCGAGGTTTCTCTCTAATTCTTCCGCTGTCATACCTATACCATTATCGCTGATCGTCAAAATCCGCGCTTCCTTGTCAATTTCGACTTTAACGTATAGGTCGCCTCTGTCTAACCCGACCGAAGAATCGGTCAGAGCCTTGAACGCGAGCTTATCCAGCGCGTCGCTTGCGTTTGAAATAAGCTCCCGCAGAAAAACCTCCTTCCGCGTATATATGGAATTGATCATAAGCTCCAACAATCGTTTTGATTCAGTTTGAAATTGTTTCATAGTGTTACCTCCGAAAATCAGTTAATATTAAGACGCGCTGAAAATTCCGCCGCCGAAAAACGCCGCCGCAAGCCATCGTCTATCTTTTCCCATACGTCACTGCCTTTGAGCGTGACCAGTTTGCGCTTCTCGGCTCCGCCGCAAATGGCAATGTAGCCGCAGTAGTCACACGGACTTCTGCCATTCGGGCGCAAGTACGGGTCAGTCTCAATTGCGCCGCTTGAGATCGCCGCGCTGATATCCCGAAGCGTGTTCTCGACGTACCTTCCGAGCTTCCCAAGCTGCTCCGCGGTGACGAGTTTTCCCGCTTTGTCTTCCGACAAGCCCTCCAGTATCAACCCGCTGCCTTTAAGTTTGGCTTTGCGTTCTTTTGCGATAAGCTCGTCTGTCGGTCGTCTGTTCGCGCTTACGAGAAGATCTCTTACCGGAGTGTAATATACGCCCGCCGGTTTGTTGTCGGGATTAAACTCTGTGTACGCGAACAAGTACACAAGCATCTGAATCCCCAATCCGTAGCAAACATCGCTTAGTGAGAACTCCCGCGCTCCCGTCTTGTAGTCCGTAACCCGCACAAACAGAGTATCCTCGAGCGCCAGCGCGTCCACACGGTCGATTACGCCGCTTAAAGGTATGCCGCTGAACTCCCCGCGAATATTTACCTCAAACTCATTCGGCTCAAAGTTGCTTGCCGCCAATTCCGCGGCAATAAAAACAACCATATCCGCGACCTCCGCGCGAAGTTTGTTGAATAGGAACGCGAATCTCGCGTTTGTCAAGCTGTATTTCAGCCGCTCCTTCGCATACGCGTCAGTAAACTTCTCGGCAAGACATTTTACATCATTGGCGGCGACGTCTCCGAATCCGCCGCGCGCGGCGACCTCTTTCGATACGCGCTCCAACACGTAGTGCATAAGAGTACCGAACTCGGGCGCGTCAAGTCCGGCGGATTTCAGCTGTTTCGCCCGCAGTCCGTGCTTTATGAAAAATGAATATTTACAACTGTTGAAATCTTCTGTTTTTGACGCGCTAAGCGATGGTTTTTCGCCGTAGAGCGCCTTTGCGGCGGTTTCCGACAACGACAGAGCCTCACGACGCGATTGAACGGGTTTCGGCGCGTAACGTTCAGTTGCAATTACCTCTTCGCTGAAATCCGATCCGGACGGGATAAGAAAGCTTGCTCGGTCAGACTTCAGGTATGTCACAATCGTGTCGCATTTATTGAAAACCCGCGCCGCCAAGTACGCCTCGCGCTCATACCGCCGCGTATACCCGTTATGAAGCTCCATTCCTAACGTGTCAAGCTCAGCGCGTTCATAGTCGCTCAGAAGGCTATTCGTACTGTCGATGTTCGGGAACGCGGTATACGCGGTTCCCATAACAATCAGCTTTTTCAGATATATCTCCCTCACTCCGGCTAAATCACACAATCGAACGCGATTCAGCGCGGGCGGTATAACCGTCAGTTCATATTGGCGCAGTAACACCGTGAGAAGTTTCCCGAATTCCGTGTACTCCATAGGCATATCCCCGATTGCCGTAAACAGCGTTTCCAAAGCGGTAATAAGAATATCCCAGAGCCGCGAATATTCCGCCGACATTTTTTCTTCTCCTATTGACAGCAGCTCGGCGGATTTTTCCTCCAGCCTTGACGCCAGATTAATATTTTGCAGATGAGAATACAGCGCGTTCACAAGTTCGCCCGCGGTTGCCGCGTGTCGGTTCAGCTTCCGGAATGCCACGATCGGCGCGATAAGCCGCTGATGAATCTTCTCTATCCGCTTGACAGCGCGTTGAGCCTCCGGGGTATCCGCGTCGACGTAACCGCGCGGGCTCATTTTCCACTCGTTCATCCATTGACGCTCGCCTTTGATGTTCCAAGTCAGGCAGTAGTTCTCAAGCTCGTCCGCTTCCTCAAGTGTAATTCCGCTCAGATTTGTTTTGACGTAGCGGAAGATGTGCTCATACCGCCATCCGCCCGAGATAATCTCGTACAGTTCCGTAACAAGCGTCATCACCGGCTTAGACAGAATATCCTCACGTATGTCACGGTAAAAAGGTATGCCGTACCGCTTGAAAATTGCCCGGCAAACGGCATCATATCCGCCGCCGTACTTGGGCGCGGTGACGGCAATCTCCGACGGCTTAACGCCCTCCTTCAGCCAGCGCAGTACATTTCGGGCGGCATACTCGCACTCGTCCGCTATTGACGCGGCGGGATTAACGCGAATCGCGCGCGCGAACTCGTTAGGCGGCAGTTTATGCAGTTCAGGATAGGCAGCCGGAACCCCGTTCCGCTCGGCAATTTGCCTAAGCGCGAAATAAGTTTTGCGCGGAAGCTCAATTGCGTCGTCGTCTCCGGTCAGATACAGCAGAACCGTAATTTCCGCGTCTTTGCGCATCAGCGCGGCAATGACATCAAGCTCCGGTTTAGTGAAATCGCTGAATTTATCAAAAGTGATTTTCGCGTTTTTGCCGAAGTTGCTGTTTGTCAAGTGTTCGGCGGTTTGCGTCAACTTATCTCTGCCATCGCCGCAACGCAATGCCGACAACGCGGTAAACGCCGCGAAAATCAGAGAAATATCCGCCAGTTTACGAGCAAGAACCGCGTCGTCGGAGAGATCGGCTAAGTCGCTCAAGTTCGCTTTGCTGATGGAAAACTCATCGTGCAGGGCAAGCAGCTTTTCCAAGAACTCAGGCGAGCCTGTTTGTCCCGCGTATACTGTCAGCTTGTCCGCAACGGATAAAAACGCGCGGCGCATAAGCAGGATTTTAGCCGCCTTGTCAGGTATAAGGCGATTTGCGCCGACCTCTGTCAGCACACGCGTCGCGATACGCGAGAACGTTAAAACTTCCGTCGTGAGACACGCGCTATCTCCGTACAAGGCGGCAAGCTCGCGTTCCGCGTCGTGACTGTATTGCTCCGGAACGATAAGGATATCCGCAGCCGGAAGTAATCCGGGGCTATGTTCGATTGAATTGTCCTTGCTGATAATCCTGAGCATATAACCTTACTTTACCTTTACTTTAACAAATCATCCAGAAGGCTTCCCCAGTCGCTCGACGGGGCGGAGTTTGCATAGTCGTACGCGCTGCCCGTTCCGACCTCGGGTTCCTGCCGATATGCCGCCGGAGAACCGTCCGCGCGCGCCGGGTCGTCGACGTAATCAGCCGCGATAACCACAACGCGAATAGAGTCCTTCCGGTCGTCCTCAAAGTCAACTCCGAAAATAATGTTACTATCGGGATGCGCGTAATCCTGCACCGTTCCGACCACTTGCTCCACGTCCTCCATAGTAATATCCGGAGAACCTACCACCTTAATAAGTATTCGCCGGGCGCCCGCAACCGATGTCCCCATAAGCGCGCTTGCGGTTGCCGCTTGCGACGCGGCGGCGATTTTGTCGCTGCCGGTCGCCTCGCCAACTCCCATATGAGCGTTGCCCGCGTTTTTAAGTATCGTGCGCAAGTCGGCAAAGTCGAGGTTAATATAGCTCGTGCTGCGCAGCAAGTCCGCGATATTGATTACCGCTTGTTTGAGAACGCCGTCCGCGATGCCGAACGCGTTAGCAAGCGAAACATTTTTCGGGGCTACCTCGCGAAGTTTTTCGTTCGGTATCACTACCAGAGTGTCAACTTTGCTTTTCAGCGCATCGATTCCATCAGCCGCAATACGAGATTTACGCGCGCCCTCAAACTTAAACGGAGTGGTAACAACACCGATTGAGAGTACGCCGCACTCCCGAGCGATGTCCGCTATCACGGGGACGGCGCCGGTACCCGTACCGCCGCCCATTCCGGCGGTGATGAACACCAAGTCCGCGTCTTCAAATATTTTGATTATGGAGTTTCGGCTTTCCTCCGTGGACCGACGCCCGATAAGAGGGTCGCTGCCCGCGCCGCGTCCGCTTGTCAGCTTTTCGCCAATTTGCAGCTTAACATCCGCAGCAGCGACATCAAGCGCCGGTCTGTCGGTGTTGATAATGACAAACTCGCATCCCGTCACGCCGTCCGAGACCATTTTGCTTACAACGTTTCCGCCGGCACCACCCACCCCGATAACTTTAATTTTGACGACATCGCTGAATATCGGGCTTCCTTGCGCAGATGCATTATCCAAAGTGAACATAGTCGCCTCCCTCCAATCCTTATAGTCTTATATTATAACCTAAGCGGTTAGATTTCGCAAGTGAAATTTTTATCTTTTCTTCTCAAACCGGAACCACTCTGAATTTGCCGCGTATTATCTTCGCGCGTACAGCAATAACACTCCGCCTATTATAAGCAGAGCGGCAAGCAGAAAGAGCCAAAATACCGCGGGCAGGAAAATCGCCGCGAGAATCAGAAGTCCCGCCCCCAACAGTATATACCCAATGAAATTCCCTTGCTTTTTCGGACGCTTCTTTTTCATTCCCGCACCCTCCTTGTGTGGCAGTATACGCAGAAAGATCGGGGATTGACACAAATCTGCCGCTGAAAGCGTCCGCGCTTATTGTAACACAAAAAAGCTGAAACGTCAAGCAGGCTTTCGGAGGGGCCACGGCAAAAGCATTTACTTTTTGAGCGCGATGTCCAAGCAGCGGGAATCGAGGGAACACATATACATTTTCGAGGCGACACTTTGACGCTTCCTTCCGAAATCGGCGTTTCGGAGGAGCGGCGGCGCGGTTTTGCGCAGCACGTTCAGGTTGAGCGGCGAGTTGTCCTTCTTGGCGCGGCAGCTGTCCTC
>JAITKN010000085.1 GCA_031278415.1 Oscillospiraceae bacterium | reverse complement strand
GCGCAATACATACTCAAATTACTTCAAAAAAAGCCAATAGTGATGAGTGGCATTATTACATATCAAGCAAGAATTTGACAGCCGAAGAACTGCTGAAACGCGCTCGTTTGGAGTGGTCGGTCGAGACCATGCATTGGTTTTTGGATGTTCATTTGGGCGAGGATGGTTACAAAGTCAGGAACAAAAACATTCAGCTGAATTCAAATGTTATACGAAAACACGTAATAAATTCGATCAAAACCCGTCTTGACAGCCTCGGCGTCAAACGCCCACTTTCTCGCCTGCTTTTCGATAACCTTCTCGACCCAACCAACATCATTCCACTCCTCAAGCCTAAATAGTTACAAAACTAAATCGGGCTGTTCGCGACGCAAAAATAGTTGACAACGCCCAAAAGGTGTGTTATAGTAGCGGAAGAGGGTGTGTATGATGAAAATTATTTTACTCGGCGGATTTCTCGGTTCAGGAAAAACTACGGTACTGCTCAGGCTCGCTGCGGATTTGCTTTCAGATGCGCCGATGTCGGACAGCGCGGAGAGCGCGGCGCCGCCAATCGGTTCGGTACGGGTGATGATAATTGAGAACGAGATAGGCGACATCGGCATTGACGACAAGATTCTGCGCAATCAAGGGTTACAGGTACGGGAGCTTTTTTCCGGTTGCGCGTGTTGTACCTCGGGCGGAGATCTGTTGCAGGACATAGACCGCATTTACCGGGAAATCAATCCCGAATGGCTGATAATTGAAGCTACCGGAGTCGCTTATCCCAGGGCGATCCGCGATAAGATAACGGAGCTTTTCGACTTGCGCGTCAAGATACTTGCCATAGCGGACGCGGAACGCTGGAAACGACTTCAAAATGCGATGAGCGAGCTTATTTCGGCTCAGTTGGACGGCGCGGACGTGATTCTGCTAAACAAAACCGATACGATAGATTCCGACTCGGCGGACGAATTAGTCAGCGAAATCACGGCTATCAATCCTGCGGCTGAAATTCACAAGGTCAGCGCAAAATACAAGAATATATCAAGTGAAATCCGGAGGATACTGCTTTGACATTGTTGCATACTCATATTAAGGAACATGACGGAGCGCGGATTGTATCCGTTACCGCTCCGATAGAGACTATGGCGCCGCAGACAGTCATTGCGAAACTCGCTGCGGAGCTGTCGGCGGCAGCGAATCAATTGGAAGCCGGCGGCGCGGTCATCGGACACCTGAAAGGATTTTTGGAACCGAATGAGGGCAGCGTTACCCTCTCCACTACGGGTACCGAAGTTACGGTCAGCGGAGTGCTGAAGTTTACGCTGGGCATTACGTTCATCGTCTATAAGGTTTCCGATGAAGAGATTAAGCGCACAATTGCCGCCGCCGCTGCCGCCGCGCTTGACAATGAGGTCGAAATAGAGCTGTGCGAACACGAGCATACGCACGAAGGCGCGCACGAGCATGACTACGGCGGACACAAGCATTAATCGTCGCTTTATATTAACTACTTTGGAGGTATTGCGCTATGGCAGATATTATCGGAGCTAATGGTAACCGCGAGACTTTCCGCGTTGTCGGAAAGCCTAATATCCCCGGCAAACTGTCTCCGCAATTAGCAAGCGGAGTGGCAAAGTTCGGCATAGATTATTTTCAGCCGGGTACGCTTCACGCTAAATTTCTGCGTAGTCCTTACGCTAACGCTCGGGTTAAGAGCGTCAACACGGCGAAAGCCGCCGCGATTCCGGGCGTTGCGGACATTGTCAGATGGGACGACCCGGATATTGTCGGGCTGAAGTCGTTCGGAGAGAGCTTCGGCGCGGCGCGGGCGTGGCTTGACAACTACGCCGACCACGAAACGCAGGAGGTTGCCGTTATTGTCGTTGCGGAGGACGAGGATATATGCGACGAGGCGCTTCGCGCGCTTGACGTGGAGTGGGAAATTCTGCCATTCTACACCGACCTTAACGAGTCGCGAAAAGAGGACGCGTCCGTAATCCTGCCGCCTCAGGCAAACACCCCGAGCGGCGGAATGGGTAATCCGGCTCCGCCGCCGCCTAAAAAAGGCAATGTGAATTACAGCACCGCCATTCAAGGCGACATTGACGAGGGGTTTAAGCAAGCGGACAGAACGCTCGAATATGAGCTTTATATGCCGTCATTCGCATCGCATATGCCTAACCCCAGCGGCAGCTTCGCCTATTGGTTCGACGACCCTTACCACGGCGAGGGCGGTCAAAGTCTGCGCATAGAGGGCGCGGTGCGCGAACGCGCGGCAATCGCGCAAATGTATCGTCTGCCGCCGGAAAAAGTAGAGCAGGATGGTCTGTTTATGGGCGGCAAATACTGCGATTGGGGATTGCGTAAGTCGCAAGAGATTACTCCGTTGCTTGCCAAGCGCGCCGGAAGACCCGTTCGCTGTGTGAATACTCGCGAAGAGACTTTCGATATGATTATGATGGAACGTTATATGAAGATGAAAGTCGGATTTACTGATGATGGTCTGATAACCGCGGTAGATGACTATTCCATTGCGGACGGCGGAGGTTGGGGCAGCAGCAGCTTCGGCACATCCGGCGACCAAAGCTACGGTCCTTATTTCACCCTGAAGTGCAAAAATATCCGTCAGCAAATGGAGATAGTGGACTCCAACCGCGGCTTTATGTATGTTTCCGGTCAGCACTGTCCGTTTAACTGGGACAGTGGCACGATGGCAATTTACCTTATAGCGGAGGAACTCGGCAAGGACCCGATTGACATCGCCCGGCTTAATCTGCACGGGCCGAACAGTCAGGACGACGGCGATGCTGTTCCGAGCTTCGAGGCTTGTGTCAAGGCATTGAAAGAGGTCGTCGGTTGGAATTGGCACAGCGCGGGCGCGAAAACACTTCCGGACGGACGGCTTCACGGTATGAGTTTCCGGTACCAGATGTGTCCGAGGCATAGTTTTACCGATTACAGCTCCAAATTAGAGCTTCGCGACGGCGTGGTACATCTGCCCACGCAAGGGCCGCTGTTCGGAGTTTTCGCGGTGGAATGCAATGCTATGGTCGTCGCGGAGGAACTCGGGTTAGAGTATGATGATGTGCAGATTGACTTCGACTATCGCGAGACATTTACGCCGGTAGGCGGCGGCAGCGACGGCACAACGGCATCCGCGTGGGTCACCAAGGAGTGCGCGAATATCCTGAAGCGTAAGATACTCGAATCCGCAATACGTGAGGCTGACGCGCCGCCGCCGATGTTCTTCTTCGGACCGCCGCCGGAGCCCAATCCGTTCAAGGGACTTACGCCGGACGAGCTTGATATGGCGGACGGCTGTGTAATCGTCAAGGCCGACCCGTCTAAGCGACTTCCGCTGCCCGCCGCTGTCCGTGAAAATCTGTTCGCGACGTATAAAGGCAAGCCTCCGCTTGCCGTCTGGGCGACCGATATGGGACGAAAGCTCGACACAATGAACGTTGCTTTCTGCGAAGTCGCCGTCGATACCGAAACCGGCACGGTAGAGATATTGAAGCTCGGCGCGGTGGCCGATCCGGGCAAGATCATGCGTCCGACCTCTCTGGAAAGCCAGATCGACCAAGTTATGTACTTCTCACAAGGATGTCAGCTGTTGGAGGATTTCGTATACGATCTGGCGACCGGCGTTATGCTGAACAACAATATGATTGATTACAAGAAACCGACTATGCTGGACGTGCCGGTAATCACCCGTCACTTCCTTGAAACCCGCGCGGGCAACGCCGCTTACGGAGCCAACGGAATCAGTCACAGTTTGGCGAATACCCATCTGATAATCTGCGCGATTCATAACGCTATAGGTAAATGGGTTGACCCGCCCGCGACACCGGACAAAATACTTGCGGTATTGGGAAAGATATAGGCTACCCTTAATAATACCGCCCGATAATCGTGTTTATATCGGGCGGTATGTCGTTGCGCTTAAATTTGCGCTTACCGCCGTTCCGCAACATACATAGACACTCGCGATTGAATCACCGCCGCGGTGTCCTCCGCCGTCTTAGAGCCGGCAAGGTACGCAAGCGCTTCCTCGACGATGATGTCGTAGAGGGAATGATCCGTTCTTATAAATTTCAAATCGTCGCTATCCAATATGTCCGTAATCTTATCGTACCGATTTTGATAAAGCTTCTTTTCATCGTCTGTACGGAAGTTAAGCGTCTTTGTAAATATGGTTTGCTCCGCGTTTTTGTTTGACATCAGCCTTACGGTATATCTATTGCGTTGATATTCTTCCGCAAAAAGCGTTCTGACAAAGTCCCAAGCTTTATCTTTGTCAGAACACGCTGAGGAAATGGCAAGCTGCGGACCGGAACCTATGATAAAATTGCGCGCGCCACCCATTGTCGGGATTCCGGTAATCGCCGCGTCACTTTGCCATATTGGATTTTCGCTTGAAAATAGTTGCACGTTATCTATGTAACTTTGAGTCAAAAAGCATTCGGATAAGCCGGCGTTTGAATTTCCATCTATATCGTTCGCCGGAAACTTTTGCAAAATCGTGAGATATTGCGCAAACATTGCGGTATCAAAGTTGCATACTCCCGTATCCCAATCTATAAATTCATTGGCAAAAACAGGTGAAAATAAGGACATCAGGAAATTACGCGCGCTTACGCTGTAAAATGAGCGCATACCGGATTTTTCAAAAGCGCCGACCACTTCGGCGAACCCCATCTCACTTATTCCGTCAACAATATTCGCTTTGCCGTAAGCTGTCACAAGCATAAACCCTGATAAAGTGTGGTAAAGATGCCCGTCTATTTCCGCCGCCTTTAACACGCCGGAATAAAAATCGTTACGGCTTAATTCGGAATCTCTGTCTATATAATCATACAAATCTTCAAATAGACCCTTACGTGATAGATTCTCCACCGGAAGTATTGACACATCAATAATATCCGGAATTTTTCCGGCGGTAATATCCAATATGAATTTGTCATATCCATTGCCGAAACTATTGCTGCCCGTGTATTGATATAGACCCGTATCAGAGCTGTATTTTACAATCTCTATACGATAACCCGGATTTGCCCTGTTCCACTCCGATACGCTAACCATTAAATCGCCTGACAGGTCATTGTTAAAAAGGGCAAGCGTCAGGACTTGCTCGTCATTTTGAACAATGGAGCTATCTGTCAGCTCATATATTCGCGAAATATTGCTGCTGTCGGCAACAAAACATACAAACGATCCGGAATTGACAGAGGCTATAAGCGTAATTGATACAGGGTCGATATCAGATTGCATCATATCCGCAATCAATACGCACTCGCGAGAGTTTATTTTAACCCCATAAATGTCCGCGTCGCTTTGAAACAGAAGGTCATAGGTATCGTTGCCGCAATAAATGGCGGATGTTATTGTGAAACTCGGAAGCGCGGTTATTTCCATAAGAGATTTTCGCTCAATGTCAAGATGATATAAAACCGGGCTCGCGCCGGTCTGAATCAGAACAAAGATTTTTCCGTTTGCGGTGATAATATCCGCCGCCAACCCTCGCGTTGCCTGTGTAAACAGTTTTTGCCCGTCTAAATCATACACGGATAATCCGTCGTTATATGCCGCAACGATATTATCCTCGTATGCAACCGCTTTATATGCTATTTTGTTGTCTTCCAGGACAACCGCTTGCGCGTCGGATTTGTTAACCTCAATATAATACGTACTGATTCCGTCTGTTTCAAAAGAGTATAAATTATCGCCCGTGATTGAGATCGCCGCTATCCGTTTACCGTTATCCGGACTATAAAACTCCGACACATTATAATCGCCGTCTAAGTAAAGAAGCCTATTATTGCATAAAATAACAGGCTTATCGCCCAAGGCTAAATCCGAAACTATTCCGTCCAAGGCGGCATCGGACATCAGAGGAACAGCTGTAAATAACTTATCCACTGAAGTCAGAGAGAACTCCTTTGGTCTGCTGACGCTTTGGCAGCTTGTTAATTGGATACCTGCAGATATCGCTAAAATTACTAATAATATTTTTTTCATATTTCCTTAATTTTTCATATGCCAACTCGGACGGACGTCTCATCCGAGTTGGCGCACCTGTTAATGTATAATATTCACAACATAACACATATTTCCCAATTGTCAAGCGATTTTTACAACTTTGTGCAAATTTTACAAATTCATATCGATATTTTTGTGCAACCTGACGGCGCAAACAGCTTCCGCGCCGCGATTATCGCTGTTCCGCAACATACATAGACACTCGCGATGAATCACCGCCGCTGTATCCTCCGCTGTCTTGTCACCCGCAAGGTACGCAAGAGCCTCCTCGACGATGATGTCGTAGAGCGTGTAGTCTATACGCTGCAATTTTTCAACGGAAAGCAAAGACAGCAACACCATAAAAGCATTTGCGGACGAACTGCCAAAGCGCTTAGGGGAAACGACGCAGATTAAGGAAATCACGACGGACATGTCCGTGCTGTTCATATCCGGGGCGTCTGCGCATATTCCGAACGCCGATGTGATATTTGACAAGTTCCGGCTTGAAACAGCGAAGCACCTTATTTTGTTTGCAACTATCGGTATAACGGATTTTGACAGGGATGGGTCATCTTTGGGGGGAAATTCTGTATATCTATTTGCCGTCTATATCATAATTCAGCGGCAAGCCGTGAGGTAAAGCGTCCCAATCGAGCTAAAGCCTCACTAATGTCAGCCTCGCTCGCGGCATAGCACATACGCGCAAAGCCCTCGCCGCCCGCGCCGAACGCGGTTCCGCTTATGATAGCGACCCCTTCTTCCATAAGGAAGCGTTCACAGAATTCATCACTTGTCAGTCCGAATTTGCCTATGTAAGGGAACAGATAAAACGCTCCCTTGGCGTCAAAGCAATCGATTCCGAGCGCGTGAAGTCCGTCTCGCAGACGTATTCGACGCTTATCGTATGAGGCTCTCATTCTTGCGATGTCGCTGTCACCCTCTTTAAGTGCCTCTATCGCGGCGTACTGGCTCGCCGTCGGAGCGCACATAACGGCAAACTGGTGCAGCTTGGTCATCTGGCTGATTATATCCTTGTGAGCGCATGCGTATCCCAGTCTCCAACCGGTCATTGAATAGCACTTGCTGAATCCGTTGACGACAATCGTTCTCTCTTTCAATCCCGGGATATTTGCGGGCGATGTATGCCGCTCCGTTCCGTAGGTAAGCTCCGCGTAAATCTCATCGGAGAGAATCATCACATCCGTTCCGCGCAGGGTTGCTTCAATTTCAGCCAAGTCGATTCGTCTCATTACCGCGCCCGTAGGATTACATGGATACGGCAGAATAAGCAATTTAGTCTTAGGTGTAAGCACCGCCCGAAGTTCCGCGCCCGTGAGCCGGAACTCGTTTTCCGCTTTTGTGACCACGCGAACCGGAACGCCGCCCGCCATAATCGTCAGCGGCTCATAGCAAACGAAAGACGGGGACACGATAATAACCTCGTCCCCGGGGTTAACCAAGGCTCGAATCCCCAAGTCAATCGCCTCGCTGCCGCCTACCGTCACCAAAATCTCCGCCGCAGGGTCATAGCCTAAATCAAATCGTCGTTTGAGATACTCAGACAACTCCTTGCGCAAACTCAGGAAGCCGGCGTTGGCGGAATACTTCGTCCAACCCTTTTCAAGACTATACACTCCGGCATCGCGAATATGCCACGGCGTTTGGAAGTCCGGTTCGCCTATCGACAAGGATATGGCGTCGGGAAGCTGCTCCAATAGCTCGAAAAACTTGCGTATTCCTGATGGTTGCAACGATGTTACGGAGCGTGATAAGACATTTGAGTAGTCCATCAGACGAACAGCCCCCGTTCTTCCTGATCCGGCGGAGGATTGAGTATTACGCCGCCCTCTTTGTACTTTTTCAGGATAAAGTGCGTCGAAGTGCTGATTACCCCCTCAATAGTGGACAACCGCGCAAACACGAAGTTTGCCACCGCGCCCATAGTCGTACCCTCTATAAGTACGCACAAGTCATAGGCACCGCTCATAAGGTACAGCGACGTGACTTCCTCAAATTGGTAAACGCGTTCGGCAATCCGGTCAAATCCGACATCGCGGTTAGGGGAAATTTTGACCTCTATCAGCGCGGTCACAAGTTCAGTTTCGGGAATATGCATATCAATATTATCCTTTCAGATTTTTTTGATGATTATAACACGCTCGCTGAGAATTGACAACAGGAGCCGTATACCCGTCGTGTACACTAGACCTCCTCGGAAACTGTGCCTAATTTCGTTGTCCTCCCTTGCGGTATCTATATACAGCGGCGGTCGTCCGCCTTATTATACGCAGTTTCCGAGGAGGTCTACTTATCATCTACCACTTGTCATCGCCGGCGCGTTCAGGTATAACGAGGTCCATCGCTGCAACGGCGACCTCGATCATATCGTCGTCAGGCTCATAGACGGTAAAGTTTTGAATCCACCTGCCCGGCGCGGATAGCGCGCGGGTAAACCAATTGTCATAGCGTCCGACAAGACGATTGAACTC
>JAITKN010000059.1 GCA_031278415.1 Oscillospiraceae bacterium | reverse complement strand
CTGTGGTGGAAAGCCATTTGCCTGTGGTGGAAAGCCATTTGCCTGTGGTGGAAAACCATTTGCCTGTGGTTGCAAATAGATTGCAACCGGTTGCGAGTCGTTCACAACCGGTTGCAAAGTGCGGTTTTATTGTAGTTTGCGTCGCGGACTATTACGAATAACGCGTGTGATCCGGTCCGCCGCTCAGTTGCAGCCGCATGTGGCTTTAGGTTTTACCACCTCTATCGGAAGAGTAACCGCGCCCGGTTCGCAGCCGCATCCGGTTCCTGTGTCGGTCGCGCCGGAAACCTGAGCCGACACCGCGGTTATCGGCGCGGATGCCGTAACAGGCGTTATGGTGATCGGTCCGCAGGACGGCGGGAAGAAGCTGTCTACGGGGAAGTCGATCATACCGAACAATTCGCACGGATCGTCACTTCCGCCGATTCCGGCGCACTCTTTGGCCGGCAAGCAGTAATCGTACACGGGAATTGAGATTTGCGTGTCGCGCTCTAATCGGATGATAGAGAACTGCCCTATGCTGACGTATATACGCCGCCCGGGGTCACAGACGTTAATGCTGATGCCGCTCGGGAAATAGTATTTCAACGCGTCCGGCAGAACGCCGCCGCCGCATAGCTCATTGCCGAGCCTTCCTTGCGGGCAATCGCACGGGTCAAGTACCTTGATGTTCAGAATCATCGGATCGATCGCCTCTACTACCGCCTGAGGCATATTCATTTGCATCGCGTTTTGAAGGTCTGCCGCTCCGTATGTATACTGAGAACTGAATGTTTTGGAGCCTACCGGTCCGCCGCAAAGCGTTACGCGTTTGTCGAAAATCGCAAGCCCGCAAATCTGCTGTACGGCGTTGCCGCAAGTGTATGCCTCCGCGGTTATCCTGTAGTAATAGCGCAAGTCTACGGTATAGTGACCTGTTATGTACGCGACGGGTTCAACGTCAATATCCACGAACAGCAGTTCGGCAAGCTTAGCGCGTACGCCGAGCGCGTTGCAGAGCATCGTCTGCGAATCGCTGTCAAGCCAGACGCGTATGTCCTCGATGCAATCCTTGTCTCTGCAAGAATCAAATATCTTGCGTGTGTGGATACAGGCCGATTCTTTGAAGTTTTGAACCGACTCTCTTTGTACGGTGGTAACGATGGATTCCATTGTATGTAACCTCCTGAAAATGAAGTGAGATAATCATCTCGCGCCATATTACGCGGATCGCGCGAAAAGTGTTCATAAAAACGAAAAAAGCGCTTGACAAAAAGAACGGGGTGTGTTATGCTGTACGCACAAAGAAGCGGAGCGCAACGCTCCCGCCTGCAGCGAACAGCGAACGGGTCAATAAATTCAGCGTATCGTGGGGTTGCCGATAGATGACGAACGCAATTTGTTGACCGGAGTGCATTAGTTGCAAGCCGGTAGTTTTGTGTTCGCGCTTACAATAACAAAAAGGAGTTGATACCATATCAGCGCTATTGTATATCAAACCAATCGCGAAATTCGGGACCGCGAGGTTCGTGTTGTTTCCGAAACCGGCGCGCAGCTCGGCATAATGCCCATTAAGGCGGCACTTGAGATTGCCGCCAACCGCGACCTTGACCTTGTTAAGGTACAAGCAAATGCCGTTCCGCCGGTATGCAAACTGATGGACTACGGCAAGTTCCGCTTTGAGCAAAGGAAGAAAGACAAGGAAATCAAAAAGAATCAGCATATTGCTGATACAAAAGAAGTTCAGTTGTCCCCGAGTATCGGAGCGCATGACTTTGACACGAAACTTAAAGCCGCGCGTAGTTTTCTGGGCGACGGCGACCGCGTAAAAGTTTCCATTCGGTTCCACGGACGGGAGATGGCGCATACCGACATCGGGCGTGAGCTTATGCTGAAGTTCGCGGTTTCCTGCTCCGATCTTGCTACTGTTACAGCGGAAGCTAAACTTGACGGGCGGCGAATGATTATGGTTATCTCGCCCAAAACAAAATAACAATAGGGAGGCAATAAAAAATGCCCAAGATAAAAACCAAAACGCACAGCGGAGCGAAGAAGCGATTTAAGCTCACTAAATCCGGTAAAATCAAACGTGCCCACGCGTTCAAAAGGCACAATACCGCTAAGAAAAACACAAAGCGAATCCGCGGACTGCGCAAGGGCGCGTATATGGACGCGACAAACGCAATTGCGATTAGGCAGTTGATCCCGTACAAGTAAGTTGTAACTCGCTTATCTAAGACAATTTTGAAAGGAGAACACAATTGGCAGCTAACATTTTCAGCTGCCCGTTGTTAATTAAATGCTATGGCTCGTATTAAAGGCGCTATGATGACGCGCAAACGCCGCAAAAAGATAATCGGATTGGCTAAAGGCTATTGGGGGGCAAAATCGAAGCTCTTCAAAATGGCGAATCAGCAGGTAATGAAGTCGCTGCGCTACGCTTACGTAGGGCGCAAAACAAAGAAGCGTGATTTCCGCAAGCTGTGGATTACACGTATTAGCGCGGCGGTCAAACCGTTGGGGCTGAATTACTCGAGATTTATTCACGGACTTAAACTCGCCGGAATTGATATGAACCGCAAAATGCTGTCGGAACTCGCCATCCACGATGAAGCGGCTTTCGCGGCGTTAGTCGAAAAATCAAAGGGAGCGCAAAACTTATAATGAAAAGGCTTGACGCAAAAAAAGACGTTGTTTGTATGAGCTGTTCCGGATGTGAGGTGGCTTGCTCTCAAGCGTTTTATAAGTCACTTGATCCCTCGCTCAGTTGTGTACAAATTGTTCGCAAAAAGGACGGCACCGTCCGTCCTGTCTTTTGCGTCCAATGCGGCAAATGCGCTCGGGTCTGTCCGGAGGAAGCGATTACTCAAAATGCCAAAGGCGTTTATATGATTAACAAAAAGAAGTGTAAGGGCTGCGGAATCTGCGTTACGGAGTGTCCTTTCGGTGTGGTTATTAAGACCGAAGGCAATCCGGCTGCCAAGTGTATCGTTTGCGGCATTTGCGTTAAGGTCTGTCCAATGGAGCTTTTATACATCAAGGAGGGCTAAGGGATGAGCGGTCACTCCAAATGGAATAACATACGCGTAAAAAAAGGGAAAACGGACGCTCAGCGCGCAAAAGTCTTCACGAAAATCTCTCGCGAGATTATTGTTGCGGTTAAAGAGGGCGGCGGAAATCCCGCGAGCAACGGCAAACTGCGCGATGTAATCGCTAAGGCGCGGGCAAACAATATTCCAAACGACAACATCAAGCGCGTTATCGACAAAGCGTCGGCAAGCTCCGACGCGTCCAACTTTGAAACCGGCGCGTATGAAGGCTATGGTCCCGGCGGCGTTGCGGTAATAGTCGAGACAATGACGGATAACAGGAATCGCGTTGCCTCGGAGATGCGCCACGCTTTCGATAAGAGCGGCGGAGCGTTGGGCGCGCAAGGCAGCGTAAGTTGGAACTTTGCGCGTAAAGGCGTACTGCGCGTATGGGCGCAGGGTCTTGACGATGAGCGGGTTATGGAAGACGCTATGGATGCCGGATGCGGCGACTTCAGCATTACGGAACTTACCGATGACAACGGAGACACTCTTGACGCGTTTGAGATGATTACGGAACCCGATGACCTCGGTTCGGCGCGAGAGGCTCTTGACGCTAAAGGCTATAAGTTTGCGGAAGCGCAAATAGAAATGCTGCCGAAGAATACTGTCGAAATAGACGAGGAGACTTTCGGCAAGCTGCAGAAATTGCTTGATATGCTCGAAGACAGCGACGATGTTCAGAATGTATGGCACAACGCCGGTTGATTAAGACAAATACTCTGCGGCGGATGTCTTCGCTTCTGATGTAGTTAAGCTGATGAGAAATATAATTCAAAAACTTAACAGCAGATACGCCAGGTTACCGGCGGTACTGACGTTGGCGTTGGCATTGCTCGGAGTATTCCTGCTAAGCGGCGGAAAGGCCGCTGACGAGGTCTATTTTACTTCGATCAACGATAAACTTTTGCCGTTGGCAGAGAGCGATATGCCGATTAACCTCGGCGGAGCAATATACATTCCGTATGACGTGTTTCACAGCACAGATTTGGGAATCACGGCTTTTTACTCGTCCGGCACGAAGGTCATACGTATGTCTACCGGAATTACAGATTTGTACTTTGACCTTAAAGATAACATATCCTACGACAACGATGGGGTTGAATATCCGTATTCCACAATGACGTTCAATAGCAAGCCGTATCTTCCGGCTCGTTTTGTGTGCAGATTTTTCGAGTTGGAGTTTGCCATTATCAATACGGATATTGCGCCTATTGTAAGAATAACATCCGGTCTTGAGCGTTATGATAGTGCCCGTTTCGTGAAACAAGCGGAAACTCGAATGAGGGTTATGTATGAGATTTACGCGCAGCAACATCCGATCGGCAGTACTGCTCCGGCGGAAACATCATCAGCGGCGGAGAACACGGTCGAGTCTCTTACGTTTATAGGCGCGGTTGATATCGAAATGATTATCGATGCCGTAACAGACGGCGGTTCGCTTATCCCGACATCGTTTATTTTGACTGCTGATGAAATTAGCGAAAACGGAGACGCGGTGCGGCGCGCGCTCGGAAGCGGAATTTCCATCGCAATCGCCGCTGACCCGACCGAATCGGATTCGGAGCGATTGGCGCGCGCGTATTTGCGCGAAGTGGCGGAGATTACGCCATCAGCGGTATACACTCAGATGCCCGAGACGATAAGCGTTGAGACCGCGATAAATATAATCAACCGCCGCACGGCTGAGTCCTACAGCTTTATATTTGATACCGCGTCGGAGGAATGGTCGCCGGAACTCTTGAATCAACTAATCGGCAGCGGAAAATATTAGCAGTCTGTGCCATCTGAATATTAGGATAAAATCTTTTCAATTGGTGATAGTCTAAATAAGGGGTGATAAAATACCAAACCCAAATTTTGATGCCAAAAACCACAATATACAGCTTGTTTTTGACGTGTACTGCACCATATGTGGTAGGTGGTTGATATAGCGGGTTGATATCAACCCTTATTTAGACTATCACCTTGAAAGATGATGAAACGCGTTTAGCTCGGCAAAAATCACTCTTTTGAAACTTCATTCTGCCGGAAATCAAAAATTTGGCTCATGAGATTTTTGAAAATGACGTTTTTAGAGGTGACCATATGTTCCCGCGATTCCCGCTGCTTGGAAATCGCTATTAAAAAGCAAATGCCTTTGCCGTGCGGACAAACTCGCGATACTTTGACGGGTTAGCGCTCGCGCTCCGTGCCGCGCTCGGACAGCTTACGCTCGAACTTGCGCTTGCCGGAGTCTATCGGCGGTTCGCAGGGATATT
>JAITKN010000111.1 GCA_031278415.1 Oscillospiraceae bacterium | reverse complement strand
ATTTGATAATTCTCCTGACTACAATATATTTGCGGAGAGGCGCGGCAGTTAGCCTTCTCGTTATGCTTTTAGACAAAGACCAATCCGCTCCGGTTGATATGAACAGTATAGCACAATTCGCGCTATGGGTCAAGCTATGGTTTGTAACCCATGTTTGACACTCGGACAGCATGTCATCGGGTTCGTCAAACGCTTCAAAATTGTTGCCGAGCGTTACCGCTTCCCCGCCGAAAATCAACTTCTTTTTTAACTATCACCTATATGAAAGGCTAAGCAGATGCCGTAAGGGCGCGGCGCGATTCAGGGGATAAGCGTTTTCAGGCTCTCGAAGTCCAAGAAGTCCTCGATGAACTGTTTGCGCAGCAGAGTCTGCGGAATATATTCATTGTACTTGCCATCGACCTGAATCTTTTCAGGCAATGGCAGAGCGCTCAAATCCACATCGGAATGTGCGGCGTCGCGAACAATGTCCTCAAGCTCGGAGGCGGAACCGGAGAATATTACTTCCAAATATACGCACGTACGCCACGGCACTTTGCTCTTAATCCCTCTGCTGAGCAGCGCGAAGTTAAGGGCAAACAGCTGCCGCGTTCCGACCCACGGGAATACGGCGAATTTGCGCTCGGACAGCGGCGTTACCAAACGCTCTAAAATGCCGCTGTTCCGGGCAAGTCCGCGAAGCTCGTCAAGCCGCTCCTTGCAGCTGCTACTGAGGTACGGATAGGAATCGTCGCGCTGCAGAATATCGCGCTGTTTGCGAACCGGTACCGTGTGAAGCTCCGATTCAAAGTCCACATTCCAGTCTACTACGGAGATGCCCGGCACGCGCTTTACAAAAATGACCTTAGCCTTTGCGTTAACGTCTATCGTTTCCCAAGTGATACCGGCAAGACTGAACCGCGTTCCGATGGGATAGACCTTATCAACGGTTCCGATTGAACGGTTTTCGTCCTTGACAAGAAAGTAATCCGGTACGGTAAACACGGTGTAGAAGTGAAAATGATTGACGACCGCTTCGCCCGCCCGCCCGATTATCAAGCCGCCGTTCTCCGTTCGTTGAATGTGTTCGATTTCCAGCAAATGCTCCAGCAAAAGCTTATAATCGTCTTGGGAGATTTGCTTGAAGCTGTCTAACGTAAGCGTTTCCTGAGCCAGCGCGGCGGGCGAATATTCGCCGTTGCTCTTCAAAAAGCTCATCGTTTGGTGATACAGCAGCGAATACGGGTGGCGGCGAGGTTCTATAGGCTCAATCCATTTTTCCTTAGTGTACAGTTCAATAATCGCGATCAGCCGAATAAATTCCCAGTTAATCGGGCCGAGAGTATCGGCGGCGGTCGGCTGAATTTCCTCCGTAAGCGTGAACAGCAATTGCGGTATCTGACCGCGCCGCCCGCATCTTCCGAGCCGTTGCGCAAAGCTGGAAACGCTTATCGGCGCGCCGATTTGAACCGCTTGGTCAAGCGAACCTATGTCAATGCCGAGTTCCAATGTTACCGTCGCGCCGATAACTATTTTATCTTCGGAGATCTTCATTTCGTCCTCCGTCTGTTCGCGCAACAGCGCGGATACGTTGCCGTGGTGGACGCGGTACACGTCGGGAGCTTTATTCTTCGCCGCTATTTCGCGCAGGTTGGCTATGGTGAACTCAGCTTCCTCACGTGAGTTGGTGAAGATGATGGTCTTTTTGTCAAGCGTCATTTTGAACAGATACTCGAAGTGCGCGCGGTCTCCGGAATGGTTCAGCTCCGGTAACACGCTGTGTTCGCCGCCCGCCGCCGCCGTGACGAATCGTTCCACGTGCAAGAGGATCCTTTTCTTGCCCTCATCGCTTACCGGAGCGATACAATCGCGGTTCGAGCCGCTGTTAAGCCAGTTACGCGCCGCGTCTATATCGCCGAGAGTCGCGCTGAGTCCGATTCGGCGCGGAATATTGCCTGTAAGCCGCTGAATACGCTCCAACTCGCACAGTACCTGAACGCCGCGCTCATCGCGCATAAAGTGATGTACCTCGTCAACGATGACATACCGCAAGTCGGAAAACATCCTGACGCACGCGCCGCGCTTGTTTATAAGCAGACTTTCAAGCGACTCCGGTGTAATTTGCAATATTCCGCCGGGATTCTTGATCAGCGCGTTCTTGCGCGATACAGAAGCGTCGCCGTGCCACTTAGTCACAGGAATACCGGACTCGAGTATTAATTGCTCCAAGCGTTTGAATTGGTCGTTGATGAGGGCTTTCAGCGGACTGATATACAAAACGCCGACTGACGCGGACGGGCGGTTATAAATCTCTGTCAGTACAGGCAAAAACGCCGCTTCCGTCTTGCCGGACGCCGTGCCGGAAGAAAGCAGCAAATTGCTGTCCGTATCAAATATGACTTCACACGCGGCAACCTGAATTCCGCGCAATTCAGTCCAGTTATTCGCGTAGATGAAATCCTGAATAAAAGGCGCGAGTCTGCTGAAAACGTCCATTATATCTCGAACCCCTCAAATTCGCTGTGAATCTCCTCGTCTGTAAGTCCGCCCTTAGCTAATTGAAAGCTGTTGCTGCCGAGTATTTCGGACGCGTTCTTATCCGGATTCTGAAGCAGAATTCCGGCAAGCTCTATGAAGTTGCGGATTATCTCACGCGGGGTAATATGAGTATCCGCGCCGACGCGGTTATACTCGACCTCTAAGAAGCGGATCAAATCCTCGTGGGTGAGTGTAGGTTTATATTCGTACAACTGCGCGTGAATGTCCCTGAGCTTCTCCGTAAGCACATACATTTCGTCTTGCGTCAGCATACTGAGCCGGATGATGGGCGCGGACATATCCCTCGCGCCCTCGGATGAAAAATGCCCGTCCGCCAAGCGTGAGCGCAGAGCCTCATAACTGAATATGCCTTTATAGCGGTCTTCCACGCACTGAGGCGTACATCCCATCAGGAACCCGATATGCTTCGCTTTCCCCTGCAAAGCGTCGTTGTACATAGTAAGGATTTTTTCATAGTTATTTTGCCGCGATACGGCGTTCGGGATTTTGAAGATGTTCACCAGCTCATCCACCATAACAATAAGTCCGCGATAGCCCGCGCTCACCATAAACGCCGCGAAGATTTTCAGGAAGTCGTACCATGAATCATCCGTGACAATCCAATTGATGCCAAGGTCGGCGTTTGCCTCACGGCGTGAGATATACTCGCCGCGAAACCATTTCAGGGCATTGGACTTCGTGGATTGGTCGTCCGTGCGGTACGCCCGCCAATATGCTATGACCGCTTTGGCGAACTCAAATCCGTTGACCATTCCCTCCAGTCCGGCGGTTACGGAATAAATTTGACGCTCAACTGCGCGATCAAACTCCGGAGAGTCGACAGAAACGCTTTGCGCGGTATTCGTTTGGATTCCGGACAGCCACTTTTCTAAAATCAGCGGCAACGCGCCGCCGTCCGGCTTAGACTTAACGGACATATTACTGACAAGTTCCCTATATGTCGCCAAGCCCTGCCCCTTCGTCCCCGCGAAACGCCGTTCCGGCGACAAGTCCGCGTCAGCGACTACAAATCCGCTCGCGGCGGCGTAGTTGCGTATGGTCTGGAGCAAAAAACTCTTACCGCTGCCGTACTTGCCTACAATGAACCGGAAGGTCGCGCCGCCGTCGGTAATGATGCCGATGTCATTGAGCAAGGCTTCGATTTCCCTCGCCCGCCCGACTGTAATATACTCCAGACCTACACGCGGAACTACGCCGCCTTTCAGCGCGTTGATTACAACATTGGCAATTCGCTTCGGAATAGTATTCTCCATCATCCTCTTACCGCCTCTGTAAGTTTTTGCGTATAATCCTCATAGATACTCGCCTTACCGTCGAATTCTATAATCGTATCACCTATATTGTCCGCCGCCTTCTGATTTATACCGTCAATCAAAACCTCCGGCATAACATTGAGTTCCGCCGCGAACGAAACCAGATCACCTCCGCGCAAAATTACCGAAAGCGCGTCAATCTCCGTCCGCGTCAGAGTTTCCCGCAGCTGAATCCAAATATCCGATTTCGGCGCAGATGTAACAGCAGCCGGAGTAACGCTATGCGGCACGGCGGCAACCGGAGCGTCATCCGGTACGATTAGCTTATCTTGAGTATCTAACGCTTCCTTGCGGATTCGAGCTAAGTTTTCCCGATTGATTCTGACTTCCGTGCGAGTGTACAGAGCGTAAAACTCCGCAACGCTTTGTTTGATAAGGCCGGGCAATGAGATGCCGATTTCCGCTATCTTGCGGCGCAGTTCCGGGTCAATAGCGGCCTCTCTCGGCGAGATCTTGTATTTGAACTTAAGTATCTTACGCAATTCCGACTCCATAGCTTTCATAATATATCCGATTAAGCTATATCCGTAGTCGGCAAAAAACGCCGCGCGGCATTTCCAAAGATTATTGCGGCAGAAATAAGCCTCGTGCTCAGAGATTATAACGTCAACATCGCGGTGCGGTTCCGTCGGATAGAAAAGCGCTGTTTGAAACGGCGTCCACGAGATTTTGCGCGGTTGGACATAAAATACAAAATCCTCAAAGCTCTGCTGCCGCTCGGCGAAACTACCGCGCAGCCGCGTCAGCAAAAAGTAAAAACACTTGCTTATTATCGGCAGCGTCTGATCAGAGTAAAACGCCGATCGTCTGATCTTATACCTTGAAAACCCGGCGAACAGCTCAAAGCTGTCTTCTTCGCCGCTGCCGTACGCGAATATCTCCGGATAATATTGCATGATACCGCGCTTCTTCGCGAAGTCCCGGAACGAGCGTTCCGGCAGATAGTAAATGTAATAATCTTTCAAATATCGAAAAACACTACTGTCAAGCGTTTCATTGACCTTATTGAGCGCTCTGAATCTCTTCCAAAACTCAGTAAGTGTATCCGCGCCCTCTTGAGTGCTGTTAACTCCGATGTTGTTGATAATCTCGAAGATGTACAAAAACGCGAATTGTATGGGCGCGGCGGCGATATCTCCTCTCCTGACCTTGGTTCGCCAAGTAAAATAGGCGCGAAGCTGCCTGTATTCCATACCCAGATACCCGTTATAGCTCCGAAAATAAGATGTAACCGCTTCTGTCTCAGTATAATCGTCCTCAAAGTCTTTCATAAAAACCGCTTGCCGATAAAACACTTTCGCGTTGTATGTTCTATCATAGGCGTACCCCGGATAATAGCGGAGACTGCTCATTTTAGCGAGCAGCATCCGAACGTTATACGTCGGCGCGGCAGCCTGAATACTTTGGGGATGCGCGGTATTCGACTCGCTCTCCGCGTTGGCGCGGGCACTCTCCGGCACTTCGACTTGCGCGAATAAGCCGGGGTCAAAACCGATAGCGGCACCGCCGCCGCCGCCGCGTATAATTCTGTTAACCGTTTCTTTAAGTAACAGAATCGTTTTTTCTTTTCCCAAACGCTCTTTGTCGGGAATCGGAATAGGCTGATAGCTTCTGTTCATAAGGCTTAATTCTATATCCTAACATCATATAACATTCTTGCTTTACTCATAACATAAAACGCGCTGAAAGTCAAGCGTTTTTTTGCGGAGTAAGCACGGCAAATCCGTTTGGCGCGCTTACTCCGCCGCGCGATATTGCGCCAGCAACAGCGAGAACCCTACGGAATCTTCGTGTCGCAATACACAAAGTGTGGGGACTTCTACCAGACCTTGGGGGACTTCTACCAAACCTTGGGGGACTTCTACCAAACCTTGGGGGACTTCTACCAAACCTTGGGGGACTTCTACCAGACCTTGGGGGACTTCTACCAAACCTTGGGGGACTTCTACCAAACCTTGGGGGACTTCTACCAGACCTTGGGGGACTTCTACCAAACCTTGGGGGACTTCTACCAAACCTTGGG
>JAITKN010000103.1 GCA_031278415.1 Oscillospiraceae bacterium | reverse complement strand
AGCAACGTCTGTCAAACACGGATCGGACGGCGATACGCGGGGAGATACCCCGCATAATCGCGGGTTCGATGACGCTGCTCAAAACCGCGAAGGCTTCCGCGCTCATGGCGTTATATGCCCTGCCTTTGCCGCTTGTCGGGCGTAAACTCCGGTATATCGCAAAAAATCTCCGAAGAAAAGAGGATTTTCGCTTTTTCTCGCGTATAATGCCGTTGCAACAGCGTTCAGAAGTCCCTTCCGAGTTCCGCGGCTTTGATATTCATCGCGAGCATTTCTGATTTAGATGCCGGGACGGATTTACCGATCGCCTCGGCAAGCGTTTCCCAAGAGCAGAAGTCGTATTCTTTCCACAGCTTACCTACAAGCACGATATTGGCAAGACCTTTAAGTCCGCTGTCTTCCGCAATGGATGTAGCCGGGATGTAAAAAGTATGAACGTCAGTTCGGTTTACTTTCATCGAAATCATAGTGCTGTCTGCCAATATAATCCCTCCTGCGGGAACAGCGTCAACGAACTTTTCGAGTGACGGTTGATTCATAACTATGAGTTGATTTGGCGCAACGACAAGCGGACTTCCGATAGGTTCGCCGCTAAGGCAAACCCCGCAGTTAGCGGTGCCGCCGCGCATTTCCGGTCCGTAACTCGGCAGCCACGACAGATGCCGATTGTCAATAAGCCCGCAGTATGCAAGCACTTTGCCGGCGAACAGAAGTCCCTGACCGCCGAATCCGGCAAGCAGTAAATGTAAATCTTTGTTCATTTTAGTTCGAATCCTCCGGATAAGTGTCCTTGTAAACTCCAAGCGGATAATAGGGCATCATATTATCGCGCAGCCAGCGCAGCGCCTCATTAGGTTCCAATCCCCAATTGGTAGGACACGCGGACAGCACCTCAATAATGCTGTATCCTTTGCCTTTGACCTGATTTTCAAAGGCGCGTTTGATGGCTTTCTTAGCGGCGCGAACATTTTTGACGCTGTCAACCGAAACGCGCTGAGCCAGCGCAACTCCATCCAGTTGTGAGATAAGCTCCATAACGCGAATCGGGTTGCCGCTGTACGCGACATCTCGTCCGTAGGGAGTTGTTTGAGTAATTTGCCCCGGCAGACTGGTAGGCGCCATTTGTCCGCCCGTCATACCGTAGATCGCGTTATTGACAAAAATAACGGTAATGTTCTCTCCGCGTGTAGCCGCGTGAATGGTCTCCGCCATTCCGATGGCGGCAAGGTCGCCATCGCCCTGATAGGCGAAAACTATGTTTTCCGGCTTAGCGCGCTTGAGTCCGGTAGCTACCGCCGGAGCGCGGCCATGCGCGGCCTCTACCATATCGCAGGCGAAATAATTATACGCCAGTACCGCGCAGCCAACGGGCGCGACCCCTACCGTGCTGCCCTCAATATCCAATTCGTCAATGACCTCCGCGACAAGGCGGTGAATTATGCCGTGTGTACAGCCCGGACAGTAGTGAAATATATCATCTGTCAAAGCTTTCGGCTTTTGAAATACAATTGCCATTTGTATTAAGTCCTCCTTAATGTAGGTTTGCCGACGCAATAGACTTCCTCGGAAACCGTGCCTAATTTCGTTGTCCTCCCTTGCGGTATCTATATACAGCGGCGGTCGTCCGCCTTATTATACGCAGTTTCCGAGGAGGTCTAATGGTTATTGCGCGTTCATTTGATCCGCTCACGCCAAATTTTTTATCGCGGTCAGGATTTCCGCCGGAGTAGGGATTACGCCGCCGGTACGTCCGAAGAAATCCACCGGCTTAACTCCATTCACGGCAAGACGAACATCGTCCACCATTTGACCCATGCTCATCTCAACAGTTAGGAAAACCTTTGCGGACGCGCTTAGACGCTGAATCACGGAAGCGGGAAACGGCCAGAGCGAGATCGGGCGCAGCAGTCCCGCTTTAATGCCGATCTCGCGGGCCATAACGACCGCGCTTCGGCTGACGCGCGCGCTTGCGCCGTAAGCCGTGACGATTATGTCGGCATCATCGGTATAAAACTCCTCCGCCATTTGATAGCCGGCATTCAGCTCGTCATAGCGTAACCGGCGCTCGTGAATCGTCTTTTCAAGCAGATATGGATCAAGATAGAGCGAGTTCGTGATATTCTTCTTGCGCTTACCGCCGTGTCCGTCCGTAGCCCAAGTCTTACGTTCGGAAGTTGCCGCAGCCGCGTCCGGCAATTCAACCGGTTCCATCATTTGACCCAGCATGCCATCGGCAAGGATCATAGCGGGCATACGATATTTGTCGCCAAGCTCAAACGCCTTGAACACCAGGTCGACCATTTCTTGAACCGTGCTTGGCGCGAACACCAAAAGGCGGGCGTCGCCATGTCCGATTCCGCGTGTCGCCTGATAGTAGTCCGCCTGACCGGGCTGAATCCCGCCGAGTCCCGGTCCGCCGCGCTGTACGTTTATGATGAGCGCCGGCAAATCGGATCCGATGAGGTAGCTGATTCCCTCTGATTTCAGACTTATGCCCGGACTGCTTGAGCTTGTCATAACACGAACCCCCGCGCTGCTTGCGCCCAACACCATATTTATTGCGGCAACTTCGCTTTCCGCCTGTAAATAAACGCCTCCGATTTTGGGCATTTTCTTAGCCATATACGCCGCAAGCTCTGTCTGCGGAGTTATAGGATACCCGAAGAAGTGTCTGCAACCGGCAAGAATTGCCGCCTCCGCAAGAGCTTCATTGCCTTTCATAAGAACCTTGTTCGACATTGTAACTTCCCCCTATTTTTCTACGGTAATCGCACAATCGGGACACATTAACGCGCAGAACGCGCAAGCGATACAGTCCTCCGGACGGGTAACGTTTGCGGGATGATAACCCTTGGCGTTCAACGTTTCAGCGTCAAGCGCGATAATGTTTTTCGGACACGCCTCCGCGCAAAGCTCGCAGCCCTTACAGATATTTGAGTCGATGATCACTTTAGGCATTGTAAAACTCCTTTGTATGAAATGTGTATGGAATTGCCACGCGACAGAACATCTTCCGCGCCGCAGTTACTCCCAAGGCTTTTTGACGTAGATTTCTACCGGCATAAGGTTGTCAACGCCGCGAATCAGCCCCGCGAGCGCGATTGGCGCGGTATGAAGCAAAATGGGCAATCCGGTAAGTTCCGAAACTTGTCCCGCATACTCTACAGAACTCTCAATTACCTCCGGCGTAGTACCGCCCATAAGATGAGAGTTGTTGACAATCGCCGAGGCTGACAGACGGGACACGGTTTCGATTTCGCGCAGGATTGCGACCGCGTTTCTCGGCGCGGCGATTTCCGGGCGGTTGTTGTTAACTACGTACAGCATACTGCTATCCATAGCGCGGATGCGCGGAGCAAATCTGCCGAGCGCGGTCGACCCAACGGAATCACCGCCGACATCAATAATCGTAACATCGTTATCGCCGTAGGTTTTGTCAAACGCCGCAAGAATATCCGGCGGAAGTCCCGGCGCGTCAAGCGTTTGACCCGCGAACTTAGGCGCGATGAGCCTGATTCCGCGGCTGCTCAGGAGATCCGGATAATCCGAGGAGCGAAAATACGGATTGACGATGTCAAGGTCAACCAACGTCACGGACTTGCCAAGTTCCGCTTGCTGACAAGCAAGATTAAGCGCGAAATTCGTTTTGCCGCTGCCGTAGTGTCCTGTTACCAGCGTAAGTGCCTTCAAGGTTACGTTCATAGTCACAGTATAACATAACCGCCATAATTTTTCAAGCACTTTTTTAGCGCCGCTCACGGAAAGGCCGCATGTTAACACTTATTTGCGCGGCAGAGGTTCATTTTTTGCGACGAAGCAAACTCAGCAGCAGTCCGGCGCATCTATGTACATCTTGCCGCCGGACGCAAGTGACTTGTCGCCACATGCAAACGACTTGTCGCCACATGCAAACGATTTGTCGCCACATGTAAGCGGCTTATCGCCACATGTAAGCGGCTTATCGCCACAT
>JAITKN010000102.1 GCA_031278415.1 Oscillospiraceae bacterium | reverse complement strand
TCCGCGTCCAAAGCGACTGTCTGAACCGCGCCGCCGCCCTTGTACAGCTTCGCCGTCACCGCGCCGAAAGTATCCTTGCCGCTGTAACCCTCGCCGGTCTCCTTGACCCCGTCGCCGTCATCCTCGTACCAGAACGCGCCGCTGATCGTACTGTACCTATACAGCGCCGCGTTAATGTTTGCAACGACTTCCGGCTCAGTCCCTGTAATGAAGCTGAACGTCCCCGTCGTTCCGGTTGCGTCCAGCGCGGTTTTGCCGGGTTCGGTCTGCTGAACGGTACTGCATATGAATCCCTTATCTTGCGCCGGCACAGTCGGCTGCGAGGACAGCAGCGTGAAGTTATATCCGCCGCCGTTAAGGAATTCCGCGCTGCCGAATACTACGTAATACTCGGCACCACTGATTCTCACAAGCTCGTCATCGGTGAAAGCGTATGTTCCGTCCGTATCGGTAACTCCCGAGCCGATCATCGTATCCGAGGTTTCACCGACTTTCCAAACGGTGTAGGGAACACTTGCTATGCCGGATTCCCCGTCGTCTCTCTCTCCGTCCAAGTCCCTGTCTTCCCAAACGACGCCCGTAACGCGGTTTACGTCCAACGTATATCCCGCGTCTGCCGCGCCGGTCGACTCCGCGCCGGCTGTGACTGCTATGCCCTGCGTCAAACCGGTATCCGCCGACTTATCGCTCAAAGTTTCCTCTGCGCTGCCGCTGCGGATTACCAAATCGCTGTTTGTGCCGCCGTTTGCGCTATAATCCGTCCAACGGTAAACGCCGTATGTCGAATCCAACGCGCTCTTGTCGAATTTTACCTTATAGTTGCCCGGACGCAGCTTCTCGAATTTATACGCGCCGTTGGCATCGCTAATCACAACATCGGTGTAAGCATCGCCCGACACCGAATCATAAGCCGCATCCGCGTCGTCGCCCTGACGGTACAGGCTAACCTTAACATTGCCGGCGCCGTTCGTGTCCGATCCGGACTCGCCGTTGTCTTTCAGTCCGTTCCGATTCGCGTCATACCAGACGGTTCCGCTGATCTTGCCTAATTTTACCAGTCCGAAGTTGTACGTTCCGCCTTCGTTAACCGTCAACCCGGTATCGCCTGTGTGACCCTTTTCCGGCGCGGCTTCAACACCTTCCCCGACAGGCACCGCGGGCGTTATCGTCACAACCGCCGATTTATAGGTATCTTCGGCCGTAAGCGTACTTGGCTGAGTAAACGCGTAAGTGTCCGGGGCGGGGTTTTCGACCTCCACCTTATAAACCGGACCGCTGCCGTAGCTTGACGCAAGTGTACTGCCGCTGTTATTGTCCGTGCCGTTCGTTCGGAACTCGTACAGACCGGTCCCATCCGTCACGCGTGAGGTTACGTATACCCAATCCGTGCCGCTGTCTTTTTTGTACAGCTTGACGGTTACTCCCGAAACCGTCTCGCTCTCGCCGTCGTCCTTTTCGCCGTCGTCGTCCGCGTCATGCCATACCTTGCCGCTGATTGTAATCGGGTCAGCCTTGAGTTTCACAGCGCGGTTACCGCTGCTCATATTAATCGTGGCGGTAGAAGTTTCTTGCAGGTATATGTCTGCATACAACGTGAAGTTATTTACCGCAACAGCATTAACAGAACTCGCCATCAAATCCTCGCCGTCTGAGTTCAACGTACTGCCGTCCGCCGCAGAGTTCAACGGCTTCATCCGATACATGATGACAAGGCTCTCGCCGCTGTCCAGCTTCAGGTTCGAGAGCTTGACGGCAAACGCCGTAATATCCTCGCTCGCGGTGTCGGACGCGTTGGCGTTACCGGTCAGACCGTCGGACACGTTCGTTTGAATGTCGGTCGGTGCCGCCGTTGAGTATACTATGTCGGCACTCTTTTCCTCATCGGTAAATTCTCCGTCATATCTAATATCAAAGCCACCAACACCGTAGTTCGTGTCAAATTGCCAAAGGCTGCGCAAATTGTCGCTCCACGTGGTGCCGCGATCGGCAGGATCTGCGGTGGTTGAATCGTAGCTCACCTTGTCCCCACTGTACGGCAAAATGTCGGTTACTGTAATCTTCCTCGCGCCCACATCATTCTCGCCGTAGTCCGGTGTTATCTCAATCTTATACATCACCGTATCCGATTGCAGGATTTCGTAAGGCGTATTCGAGCTTATCCACGTGTTGCCGCCGTCAATGCTTACGCTTTTCACCATAGCCAGGTTGTTCTTAACCGGAACCGAATACGCTGCCGCGGCTTTTACGAACCGCCCGAGACTATCCGCATTGCCGCTCTCGATCCCGAGTGCTGACCGCAGCCCGTCGATACCGGGGGATCCCACAAGCGCGTTAAAGTCCGTCGTGTTTTTCGACGCGCTCACGTCATGATCTGTATAAAATGGTTCAAACGCCGCTCCGGACGGGTTCAGGACGGACGGGCGCAGCTCCTCCGCGGACGTTCCGTAAGCCATGTTCGTCAAACTGTTCTGCGCCACTATGTCGGCTAAACTGAACTTCGCCGACACCGTTATTGACCCACCGGCGGCAAGACTTATGCCGGGGAAAGTCCACATAACCACATTCCCCTGCGACGTCAGGTCGGACGTGAACGCCGCCGCGTCTCCCACGCCGCCCGGCGCGCTGACTACGCTCCAATCCGCGCTGCCGTCAGCTTTCGCGCTCATACTGAAGTAGGAATTGGCGTAATATATAATCGCGGGACGATTAAGAGCGCTATCACCATTATTGGTCAAAGTAATCTCGGCGGTATACACCCCGCCTTTCTGCACCGTGGTGACAGCCTTATTCGCGCTGTCTTTCAACGTGGTGCTGACGCTGATCTTGGGACGCTTCTGCAGCGGGACCTCCACCGTCGCCGCGCCGCTTTCGGCGGTTTTTTTCTCCTGTTGGAGCGTACTGTCCTTAAACACGTCATATTCGAATGACACGTTTGCCTTGTTGATTATTTTTTCGACTTCCGGCTGCGCCTTGTTGCTGTACTTGTTTATCGTCACGGCAACATCAATCTTGCCCGGGCTGAAGCCTTCGCCGACTATCGCCTCGCTTCCCGAGGTATTGTCGGCGCGGTAAACGATTTCAAGCGAGTCAAGCTCACCGTTCATATAGTTTGCCCAGTTGCCATCGGTGTTGCTGATCGCCGTTGAGCCGTTCGGATTCAGCGCAACCCATGAGGTCGGGTCGGTCTGACCGTTAATCTGCGCGTAAACCGTCTTTTTGTCGGTCTCCGAGCCGTAATAGGTCGCGTCGAACGTCAACCCGGTTATCGCGTAGGTCGGAGCCGCGTTCGCCGGAATATCCGTAAAATTTCCGTTCGCGGGTGTCTTGCCTTGGAACGTGAGTCCCTTGTCCGTTACGGTGAAGTCATGCAAGAGTATCACGTTAGGCGTCGCAAGCGTCGGCGTAATTGTATATACACGCGACAGATTGCTTCCGTTCAGCGGATTTGAGGCAGTTGCGAGATTTACCGCTTTCGTAATGGTGATTTCCGGCGGATCCTTGATCTGCTTGTTCAGGAAGATCTCATTGGCTTTCGACAACTCCGGAACACCCTCCGGGCTAATCGTCACTTGCACCTTTTTTACAATCGGGTCATAGAACGGATCCGCGATGTAGCCGTTAAGCGGCGTAAGCTCGCGCACCCACGCCGTCATGGTGGTGCTGCCGCCGCTTATGTATTGCGGGTCGAATACCGCGATGCCGTCATCACCGGTGACCGCCTCGCCGCCGAGCCTGCCTTCTGAGCCGCCGGCTTTCGCGTGCTCCTCGGTATCGTACAGCGCGAACTTAACGCCCGCCAGCGGTGTAAGGGTTTGCTCGTCCTTCTTGTAATTGTCGTAGTCGTAAGCCTGTACCCAATACTGCCAACCGACGAAGGCGTTCTGAATGTGCCGCATATTCGTGAGCTTCGTAGCCGCGCCGTCGAGGCTGTCGGATTCCGGTCCCTCCGCGGTTGCATACGGCGTCGCCTTGCCCTTGTGCAGCCACGCGTCCGCGTACCACGACGACGCGTTCACGCTGTCCGCGCATGTCACCTCAAATTTGTTCTCAGCGGCGTTGTACGTAACGCTGATAACGTTCGACTTCTCAACCGAGCCGAAAACCGAGTGCAGCGTCATATAGCTGTATTCGGTGGGACGGGTCTCGACTATCTTATATTGCCCCTCTCCGATGTCCTTGAACGTCACGGAACCGATCGTATTTGACGCGATATCAAGGTCTGTATTTTTGCTATCACGCAACCGCCACATTGCGGTACCGACCGTTTCATCGGTGTCGGCAGCGGCGTCAAACGCGGCTTCCAGACCGGACTCAATATCAGCCTGAGTAACCAGCCTCCACAGCTGAATCGGCAGACCGTAGACACGCGCCTCCGACGCCGCTCTGACTACCACTTTATTTCGCGTTATCTCGTTGTAGATAGTAGTTTTCAACGCGCTGATTTCAACCGCTTTCGGCAGCGGGATTCCGACCGCGTTGTGTCCGACTACACTCTTGTTTTGACTGTCCTCAACGATCGTAAGCGCCGCCGGACGCGCATACGCGAGCATGGCATTAGCGTTAATGATGCTTGTTTGGCTCGACACCGAAAGCGGCCCGCCTACGGTTACCGGATAGACGCGGTTCGTCGTCGCCAGCCCCGTCGGAGCGCCGGCGACGCGAATGTAATACGTTCCGGACTCAAACGGCGTGTTGTTCGTCTTGGTAAAGAGATACCAATATACGGTGCCGCCGCCATACGACAAACTCTGCCGGGTTACCGTAACATCCTCTATCCGAGTTTTACATGCCGCGTCCGCGTACAACCACAGATTCGCTTTGGCTGCCGCTATGTCATCATTCGCGTTGCTGCTGAAGTTCGCAAAGGCGGCAGCGAGGCTCAGATTCGGGAAGTTGTCGTCAACGTCGTTCTTCAGCAGGTAGACCGCGATACTCGACGTCTTCACGGTGTTGTAGAATCTGTTACCGGAGTTGCCGCCGCCGTCGCCGGTGTAAGCTGAGGTCAGAGGCAAATATTTAGAACCCGCCCGCGCATCCGTTGACGGCAGCGCGTTCTTGAGGTACACCGTACCCTCGTTCTTGATTTCCACGTAGACCGGCTCGGGGTCAATGTTGTAATAATCACTATCCGCCACCGAGGTCTGAGTGATCCGGTAAATGCCCGGCGTATCGAACAACGCGCGAGTTGCCGCCGACCCCGTCACCGTAATATTGTCCTTTTTCTCCCACAGCGAGTCGTCAGCGCCGGGCGCGATATTGGCAAGATTCTCCGCGAACTCGGGGCTGCCTTTATACAGCTCGACCGTGAATGTCGCTTCGGTCAGGTTAGCGTCCGGGGATCCCGACGTACCGGCATGGTCGAGCTTCATAAGCTGTATAGCCAACGCGCCCTTCGACGGATGCGAGACGTTCACGGTGCAAGTTTTCATATCTGATGGCAGGGTCATCCAAATCCCGCGCACTTTTCCTTCCGTGGTGTAATCGGCCGGCGCGTTCGCGATGGTCTGAGCGGGAGTCTCAGTATTGGTAGTATTGCCAATAGTGACATTGTTCGCCGCAACCGCGCCTTTTTGCAACGTACTCCAACCCGACCAATCTGTGATATTTATATTCCCATTTGCAAACTTGCCGTTAATAACGTTAAATGATATGAATCCCCCGTCACTTGCCGATGGATGCAGATTGTACGCGCTGCCGTCACTTTCAATTTGCGTCTCCTTGTATACATATTGACCATCCGGAAGATTCGCCGCCGTTGCGGCGCTGCCGCCCTGTATTGTGCCGTCTTGGGCATATACGACCTCGCCCGCGTCATAATCGCTCGCTTTTTTGCTCGCGTCAACGGTAACGCCCGGCGCGACGCCGTAAAGCTCATACGCTACTTTAGTGGTAGTGTTGGCGATGCCTGCCCAGTCGCAATACGCGCCGAAGTATACGGTAGGCATCTTCGAGTTCCTTACGATCACGTTTACCGGCGCCAAATCGTCCGAAACGCGGATAGGCCCAATCGGCTGAATTGACTTTGTACCGTTATTATTTCCGGTATGGTATACCGCGCCGCCGAACGGCTTCCCGCCGATGCAGCCGTATGCTGACAGTCCGCCGGCATACATACCTGTCGCGCCATAGTAGTCCTTTATCAGCCAAGGGTCTGCGGCGCATCCGTTCTTAGTACCGCCGGTGCTGCCGCCGGATGCGGTAAACCACCCCAGCGTCAGGTGTCCCTCCGGAGCCTTTTCCTCAATCAGGTAATAGTATCCCGGCTGTAACCCGGCAACGGTCACGCCGGTATCCTTGTCTGCTTCATCGATCGTAATTGTACCGACCTTGACCAGTTTCCCGTCCGTATAATCCGTGTTGCTCGGATTTCGGAATGTCGTATTTGTCGCGGAAAATTCCGCTGTGGACTTGTACAGCCCGAACACCGCTCCGCTCAACGCGGTGTTGGATGTATCGGTTGTGACTCTGACTGTGATCTTGCCCTCGCCCTTATAGCTGCTAATCGCGCCCTGACGCAGGTCGTGGGTGTACTCATTCTTCAGCAGACTGCCCCACGTCCCGCCGTCTTCAGTCGTACCATTTACATTGTTACCCCGGGAATCATACGCCCCATAGCCTTCCCACCGGGCAGTCTCTTCCGCTTCGTTATAGGCATTGATCTGGGTGTTAATCGTCACATAGGGCGCGCCCGGCGGAACAACCCAGCTGAGCGCGGCGTCCTTGTCCGCATCCGTTCCGGTATTGGTAGTCGAATTGTTCCGGCGGTAGTAGACATTGGTGTTTGACCCGGTTTCCGGATCCCACCCGGTATCGTCAGGCGACATCGTGTACTTGAGCGAGTAAAACGTCGTTTGACCCGTCACCGCGGGAATTGTAAGGCCGTAAACGCCGCTGCTCTTGTAGCCCGCCGGCGCGGAGATTTCGACCAGCGCGAAGTCGCGACCCCAGCTCTCGATAATGTTCTGAATCTCCGCCGTCTCCAGCGGTACGTTTACACCATCTTCATTTGCTTCGTACAGCCTCTTGCCGTCGATCTCAATCGCAAGAAACTCATCCGACAGCCGGATCGGCGTCTTTGTATCGGTTGCCGTGATCGCTTCGCCCGATAACGCGGTAAGCAGCGCTTCATCATCCGTATACGCGGACAGATCCTCATACGCTTTCATTTCCGCTTCCGTGAACGGTTCGGCTATCTTGGCTGTGGCATCTACACTCTTGGCATAGCCCGAAACTCCCTCCCCTTTAAGCGTGTACTCTTTCCATACGTATTCATTACCGCCTGCAATTTGCGCCTTCGCTATGTACCAACCGGTTCGATAAACTACGTTGGTAAACGCGTATCGCGTGTTGATCAGCGACGATTGAATACGCCCCGACAGCTGGTTCCCGAGCGCATCCTGAGCCGAGCCGCTGACCATCGTCTCGATCACCGGACCAATCGGCACGTATGTTTCGGTACGGGGATCGAAATACGCCGCTCGCAGCTCGAACTTCACGCCGTTCAGGAAGCCCTGCGCGACCGGATCGCCATCCTCGTTAAATATGTAGCCCACTTTATCGGCATATACGTACATCAGCGCCTTTTGCTCACTCGGACGCGTACTGTCGTTCATATGATCGCTGTTGCCCACCCGCACATAGGTAACTTCCTTATCCGGGTCGGTACAATCGACCTCGATATATCGGCCTTGCGCCGCCCAATAAACAGCGGCGCTGTCGCTGCCGCCCTGCGAACCGACTCCGTCGCCTGTGCCCTCGTTCAAATACAGCGGATTTTTTTCCATAAGCGGGTCGGAGTCGGTCTCCACGATCCAGTATTTGCCGTTCGGGAGCTGGTTGGAGAACCCCGCGTGCGCCGTGCCATTGATCTTTACAGCGGTTAGGCTCATCTTCGCGACAGGCCGCTCAGTATCCGCCAACTTGGCGCCGGCGTCAAGTTTACTCACAATGTAGTCCATATCTGTTGTGTCTATGCTGCCGTCGCCGTTATAGTCGCGCTGCGCGAATACGGATACGCTGCCGCCCTCCAAATTGCGAGCGGGGTACGCGCCGAGAATCTCACCGTAGTTCGTCGGCACCGTAAACCCTTTCAGACCGTCGTTTTCATCCCACAGTAAGTTAAACCTATTTTGAGCGGACACGTTGGCGGTAAAATTCTTCATTAAATTCTCGAGGTCATCCACCTGCCACGTCTCCGTACTATTATTTATCTGACCGAATTTATCAGGGAAGCTTTTGATCATATAACATAGCTTATTCACCCAGTCCTTGGCAAGCGCTTCTTTCTGTGCACTATCTCCCGAGAACTTATCATTTACGTTCATGCCCTTGCTGAACTCGCCCTCCCAGACCTCAATGCCCAACTTCTCTATCATAATGTAGTGCGGCTCTATCTTGTTGACGATAACCAGCGGGCCGGATCCGGATGTGTCCGTCGACGCGTTCAGGTCGCCGCGATTGTTGGAATTTAAGCTCGGCCAAACGTGGAATGTCTTTTGGGATCCTCCGGTTTGCTGGCTAGTCTTATCATACGTGTCCGCCGTAAAGTCGAATCTGCTCGCCTTGCCCGGTCGGTAGACGCTCTCGCTGTTCTCTATCGCCGGCGCCCAAACTTCCAGGATATAGAAGCTCGTTATACCATTAAGCGTGGTCGTGCGCGACTCCCCGACACCCGTAATCGGGAACCTTTCGAGCTTCAGGACGCCGTTCGCGGCGGAAGTAAACACGCCGTCGCTCTCTCCGCCTAAATTATAAGCGGTCTCGGGGTTAAAGAGTCCGAACGCGCTGCCCTCGGTGCCACTGAACGTTATATCATCGACACCAATCGACCCGGGGGTGGACTGCAAGGCGGCGTTTAGCTGTACGCCCTCCACCGGGAGCCAGTTGTTGCTGCTGTCGCGCCTCAAAAACTGTATGTTATTGTTGGAATCCAAATAGTAGATCACAAACCGCGCGCCCGCCAGCGGAATCGTGCCGCGTACCTCCGCAACCGTTCCGCCGCCCTCTTCCGCCATGTATGTCTCTTCCGTCTCGCCCTCCTTGTGAAACTCCACGTCAATCGCCTTAAGCGTGCCCAACCTTACACGAAAGAGGTCAGGTTTACCTTCAGACCATTGGCTCACTATCGCGCCTGCGTTTATTCTGCAATTGGTGGTATTGTGCACACCGGATTCCATCGCTACTCCGTCTGCGGCACTACCTAACGCGCTCGGGGAGTTCGCGGTTGAGTTTATCCACGACTTTGCCTGGTGAGTATTTTCCTCGATCCGCAGATATATTTTGTCTTGTGTGTTCAGGAAGTAAGTTGTGCCTGTCCCCCCCTTTGGCGGGGTATACATGCTGAATACATACGTATACCCGGGGAACAGCCACAAATCATGCTTGCCACCGCTATACCCATCTATTCTGGCTTCCATTATCCTTACTTCATCGACATCGTTATCAGTCCAACCGGTTGCGGCATTTGCATACTTCTCAACTAAAAACGTCGAATAATTATTGTTGGAACCCAATCGACCATCTGTACTGATGGCTGACGTAGTAGCATCCATTGCTATCATGTCAACCGAATATCTCTGTGTATGCGTAACAGTTCCCGCGTCTACGGTACTCGGCGTGGTGGACGCGCTGTAATCGCTGTATTTTACCGTAAATTGGGGAATAATGCTCATGTAGGCGGTTAAATCGCTTGCGGCTACAGTCGTTTTGCTTACATTTTGATTCCAATTAACCCAAAGCGGCTTGCCGCTTGCGTCTCTGTACGCCATCGGAACGAATCTCTCATCAGGTTTGTACATGCTCCATTCTATAGTAATGTACTCGCCCGCCGCGTATGGCACATCGGTTAATTCGGCGCTCGTTATGGACCAGTCGGCAGCCCCGTCACTAACGGCGGACATCTTCACATAATTGTCGCCGTCTTTCCGGTACGTCGCAAACTTAAAACCGGAAAGATCCGCATCGGTTCCATCAATTCTGCTTTTGCCGCTCGCCGTCGGCGGATAGCCCACCGCGAACGCGACTGTATTGGTTACGCCGTTCATACCGATCGACGCGTTGGCATCGTCCGCCGCAACGGTTACGCTCGGGGCGCCGCTCGCGGGTCCGATGCCGACCTCGATCACATATCCGATGTCTTTCCGAGTAACGCCCGAGACAGCTGTCGTGACCGTGTCGCCAGCGCCGCCGCTTGCCATAAGCAGATATTCAGCGCCATCCGCGTAGTTTGTCAGGGTCGCTCCGCTGTAACTTGTCCACTTGGCGGTGTCCCATACCGGCTGAATGATGTATTTCCCGACAGGCAGCGTGACCGCGTATGCCGCCGGCGTATTACTCGCGTCCGGGGCGCCGTCCGGAAGTTGCTTGACCAACGCGCCCCTTGTATATGAACCTCCGTCTTCTATTGCCTCGTAAATCTTATACGCGAATCCCGCGTGCGCGTCCGTGTTGTCAACGCCGTTGTACGTGACGACGCGTAACATTCCCGCGTTCGACTTGTGCAGATACGTCCCCAATGTCGCGCTGTCCGCCGTGTTGTCCGAGCCTTGTCCGCTGCTCACCGAGTCCGGCGGGTTTCCGTTTGCGGTCGGTTTGGCATCGTACTTCCCGGCAACGATCGTAACCGCAATATAGTTGCTCGTGTCGCTCGCAAGGAACGGATACGCCGCTTGAACATTAGCGGACGGAGCCGAGTCCGCGCTTACATAGAACGCGCGCAAATAATAGGTTCCCGCGGCAAAGTTCTTTTGTATTACGGCGGGTTCTATATATTGGTTGCCGCTGTCAATCGAGCCGCTTATCTCAAAGGACGGAACATCGTCGTCCGCGTTACCGTTAGCGGCATTGGCGGCGCTATCATACATATTGAACTTGACCTTTACATTGCCGATTGACGAATCAATATTGCCGTCCGCGCTTACGAACGCAAATCCGATCGTCAGTCCGCCGTGCGCGCTGTCAAACCGCAGCGGAGATGTTGTCACAAGATCAAGGGATGTGTTGCTGATCGCCGGAGTTTTACTACTGTCGGTCGACGCGGCATAGCTGTATTCGCCGGATGTTACCACTCCGTTAGCGGTGATCTTATAGGTCTTGCCAATCGTAACATTTTCAAACACGGCGTAGTATTCCCCTTCGGACGCGGTAACGCTCCATTCCTTAACGGATGCAACTACCGCGTCTGAGTTGCTCGTATCGACCAACTGAATAGCGCCGTCGTCCCCCTCCTGCCACGTAAGGCCGCCCGGATACGCCCACGCCTCATAGTTGGCGGTCGCGTCGGTGCTGTACTGCCAGGGTTTCTGCCTTGTAATCGGTACGCGCACACGCGTAACCAGCGCGGCGGTGTGCGTAATCTCATAAGTTGCGGTTGTATAATCTGTCAATGAGCTTTCATCAACAGTATTACCGTTTATAAACGCGCCGACTTGAACGGTATAGATACCGGTACCCACGTCGGTCTCGGCGACCACCACCGCATTAGCCGACGGCGCGTCGAAGTTGCTCCCGTTGATTGGATCGTTAATAGCAAGCCTATATGTACCCGGCGTAAGTTTGTTCGCGAACGTAATCTTACCGGTCTCGTCAACCGTCGCCGTCTGCTCAGTCGTGGCGCCGTCGATGCCGGTCAGCTTAAAACTGAGCGGCGTGGTGGTGCCGTAATGCTCTTGGTATGCGGAAGTGTAAGTGTCTGCTTGCCCCGCGACCGAGATTTTGTTCCGGAACGAGAACGTCGGCAGCGACGCGTCCATCTCATACCACCCGAACGATACCACTACACCCTCGCACGGCGCCGAGGTCCGCTCATTTGTCTCCGTAACCGGCTGATATGTCGCGTAAGCGGTGTTTGTGCTTGTTATCAGATCGGTCTTTGCCGCGCCATCCGTGAAGCACATATCCGTATAGCTGTCTTTATAGTATGTGAGAACCATATAATACGTAGTATCATTGAACTCGCCGCCGTCCTCACCCCCGCTAAACACGTCAAATGTGATTGTGCCTGTCCCTTCATTCCAAGTATGGTTTGCTGTTGCCGGTTCTGTCAGACCCTCATTCTTATAAACCTTAACCTCCGGCTTAGCCGCTCCGCTGCTCAGCCCGCTGAGGGTGTCCGTAACCTTAACGCTCTTTTGGAATATGCGTCCGTCGCTTTTCCCGTTTGATGATGTCTTAATGTCAATCTTATAAACGAAATTCGCCTTAGCCTTGTCTTGGCTGTTTTTGCTGCTGTACACTTCCGAGTAGGCGCGGCCTTCGCGCTCGGTCATACTGCTGCTTGGGGAGACCAGCGACTTCGTTACCGTGATGTCGTCCTCGGCAACCGCTTTCAGCGTTATTTTTTCATACGATTGTTCCTCAAATGTATACGGAAAATATCCCGCGGTTCCATTCGTGTCTACCGTCAAGTAATCCGCCTCGACGGCGCCCTCTGCCATTGCTTCAGCATTAAAGTCCTCCGGAAGTACGGCGGGATAGAAAAACGCTTCAATGTCCCACGTGTAATCGTTCGGCGTGTACCCGTTCTCAAACCGGAATTGCAGCTCGGACAATACAACATACGAATCACCCATTCCGCCGCTAAAATAAAATTTGAACAGATACGCGTCCTTCCCACTTCCAAAAAAGTCCTCCGCAACTCCGGCAGCGGAGCCGACATTCTCAATAAAATAAACTATAGGTTGGTCATCTTCCGGAATGGGAATCGCCACAATAAAACCGTCCGTACCGAGCTGGGTTTTGCTTCCGATGATGGTCGCCTTAACCGTCGCGGGTGAATCGGCATCCGATGATCGAATACTAAACGTATTTTTGCTCTGACCCACGCTCCATTTGCTATCCAAAACCACGAGTTTCGAGCCACCCGTTACCGGATCTGTCGGTTTGGCAATATCGGTCTGCGGCGCGGGCAGCGGCGACACGCCGTCAACCGTGTCAGCCTCAGTCCCGTCATCGTCGTCACCTGCGCCATAGAGTTCAATCGTAATCGGCTCATTCTCAATCGCTTCATCATTCTCCGCCTCCGGTGTCGGATCCGGTTCGGATTCGCCCTCCGCGAGCGTGAACGGCTGCATCAAGGACAGCAGCATTATCGCCGCCAACAGCAGTGAAAGCAGCTTACGTGACATTGTAGTAAATGACATAAATTTATCCTCCGTTAATTGTCCGAAAATATCTCGGGTGTAATTAGGTGTAGTGAGCAATTTTTCTTCGTGTTGTTTTAATTTGTTAACGTAGTTAACAAATTAAAACAACACGAATTCGGGCGCCCGAATACGCTGCAATGGCTTCAACGAAGCCATTAGCCCCCGTTAATCTTCTACAAAATCTATTGTATACCTATTTTCCGGATTTGTCAACAAAAATTTTCAAAATTTTTATTTGTTCCGCGGATACGCCGCTGATTTCTGTCAACTCGCCTGTCGGCAGGCGGACTATTTTCTGACAACCGTTTTCTAATCGGGGATAGATTGCGGGCGGATAGATGTCCGATATTCGCGTTCGCCTCGTGACCGCGAATCCGCTTGACGCTTGCCGCAACGCGCAAACCATCGCGGACGCTGAACGCGAGCTGATTTCGGATTTTGACGTTTCGACCTATCCGAACGACAACGGCTCCGCGCAAATGACGAAGCCGCAAAGGGAATTATGGGCGTTTCCGAGATTGCCGCGGCCGCGGCAGCCGCTCTGTCAAGAAATAAACATTGCGTCGCCGAAGCTGAAAAATCGGTACCGTTCGCGGATTGCGTCTCGATACGCGGCAAGAACATTCTCCCGCCCGGCAATCGCGCTGACAAGCATAATCAATGTACTTTCCGGCAGGTGAAAGTTGGTGAGCAGCGCGTCAACCAACTTGAATTTATACCCCGGATAAATGAAACTATTCACAAATCCTGAGTTCGCCGCGCCGCTCATAATATCGCTCTCTAAACCGCGGCAGGCGGTAGTGCCTACAGCGATTATCCGACGCCTGTCCCGCTTCGCGCGGAGTACCGCCGCTTTGGTTTCGTCAGGTATAATCACGAATTCGGAGTGCATTTTATGCTCCGAGATGCTGCCGACTTTAACCGGGCGAAATGTGCCTAACCCCACGTGCAATGTCAGATAGCGAAGTTCAACGCCGTTCCGCTCGATCTCCGACAGAAGCTCCGGCGTAAAATGCAGTCCCGCGGTAGGTGCCGCCGCGCTGCCGGACTCACGGCAGTATACTGTCTGGTAACGCTCAGGGTCGTCAAGCCGAATCTTAATGTATGGCGGCAACGGCATAGTTCCGAGACGTTCCAGCACCTCCGAAAAAATACCCGCGTACTCAAACCGAACAACACGATTCCCGTCCGGAAGAACATCTTCTATGAGCGCGGAAAGTTCGCCGTCTCCGAACGTAACCCGCGCTCCGACGCGAAGTGATTTGCCCGGCTTGGCAAGACATTCCCATACGCCGCTTTCAAGGTTGCGCAGCAGCAGAATCTCCGCCGCGCCGCCCGATTCCCGCCGACCCATAAGACGCGCCGGCAGCACACGGCTGTCGTTCAGCACTAACAGATCCCCGGAGCGCAGCAGCTTCGGCAAATTACTGAACAATCGATGCGACACCGCTCCGGAACTCTTGTCAAGACACATCAGCCGTGAACCGTCGCGCCGTTCAGACGGCGTTTGGGCGATAAGTTCCGGCGGCAAGCTATAGTAAAAATCTGATGTTTTCATCGTAATTGAAGAATGTTCCAATCCTGTTATCGTTAACGCTTAAAAGCCGTATTTCCGCAGAATGTCCGCGGCATAGCTAGACGTTTTGCCGGAACTGCGCACGACCTTGTACGTGCGCTCGGAATCCGCGCCGTCTACGGCTACGGTTAAAACCGGCAAAGCGGAGTTTTCCGGCAATTGATGCGTAATGTACAGAGTAATACAGCCGGATTCGGCGAGGGACGCCGCGAACTCGGCAGTAAGCGCGGAAGCCTTCTCAATGGTGGTGGTCGAGAAAGTCTCGTTAAGCAGCACAAGCGAACACCCGCCATGAGTCGCCGCAATTTCCGCCGCGCGTCGCCGCTCATCTTCAAGTCGGCTTTCGCCATGCTCGTTCCGCGGGAAGTGCGTAAGCACGTTACCGAACACGCAGGTACTCATCATCTTTGCCGGAACGGGCAGTCCTGAGCGTGCCAGCACGGCGGCGATGCCGATACTGCGCAAATATGTCGTTTTGCCGCCGCCGTTCGCTCCGCTCAGGTAGAAGAACGGTTCTGACGGCGTGAAGAATACGTCGTTTGCCACAATGCCGCGCCGTTCTTTGAACAGCAGGGAAAGGTCGCGTAAATCGGTTGCCTCCAAGGATTTGTCCGCAACAAAACTCGGAAAGCTATGCTCGATCTCAGAGTTGGCGTAAAGAGTCGCGACTTCGGTGTATAAGGTCAGTTCATTGCAATACTTCAGCAAATCCGTGTTGAACTCAGACTGAAATTCGGCGCGGAACTCGGAGAACGCTTTGAACTCCTCCGGAAACAGCGCGGAAACAGCGTTAATGACGCGTGTGTTCAATTGCTCATTAAGCTTACGGCTGTCAAGCCGCAGACCCAGACCTAACGCGTCCGCCGCGACTTTCAGTCTTTCGATAATTGATTTGTCTCCGCCGCGGCGATACACTTTAAGGTTATCGCCTTTGACAAGAAACCCCAAGTTAAGAACGCTATTGGCGGCGGTCGAGAGAACATCCGCGCTGCGTCGCTCCGCGCTGAACATATCGGAAAGCGCGCCGCGAAACTCCGCGATTAACTCACTATCTCCCGGAGTTACAGCCGCAAGATCAGCAAAGTTAATAGCCGTGAGTATCAGCCGGACATAAAGATAATCGCGCTCCGTCTCGCTTCTGGCGGTACTGTACGCCCCATACGCACTATTCAGATGCTGTGCGGCGGCGGTAAGTTCACCGAAAAACGGCAGCCGCGGCGCGATGGTACGATAAACATCTTGGCGAAACGGCAAATCATCCGGAGAACAGAGCATGGAAATGGTTTCAAGTGTGCCGGAACTGAGTATTTTTGTGAGCTGTAAATCGGCAAACACTCCCGGATCAAGCTTAACTCCGGTCGGCTCGGCGCGGAACAGAAGCGATGGTAAACTCATTACGATAAGAAATCGCGAAGTTTTTTGCTGCGACTGGGATGACGCAATTTGCGAAGTGCCTTAGCCTCAATTTGGCGAATACGCTCTCTTGTAACGTGGAAGTCCCTGCCGACCTCTTCAAGGGTACGGGCTCTGCCGTCCGAAAGCCCGAATCGCATCCCGAGAACTTTACGCTCACGTTCCGTAAGACTGCCCAGTACGCCGTTAAGCTGCTCTCTCAGGAAAGTGTTCGACGCTATTTCGGCGGGTTCGGAAGCGTCCTCATCAGGTATGAAGTCGCCCAGATGCGAATCCTCTTCCTCCCCGATAGGGGTTTCGAGCGACACCGGCTCCTGCGCTATTTTCAAAATTTCGCGAACTTTCTCAACGGGAATATTCATTTCCGAAGCAATTTCTTCCGGTTTGGGGTCGTGTCCGAGTTCTTGCAGTAACTGTCGGGAAACGCGGATAACTTTGTTAATAGTCTCAACCATATGAACCGGTATGCGTATTGTCCGCGCTTGGTCGGCTATACTGCGGGTAATAGCCTGACGAATCCACCATGTGGCATAGGTGCTGAATTTGTAACCTTTGGCGTAATCGAATTTTTCAACGGCCTTAAGCAAGCCCATATTGCCCTCCTGGATCAGGTCAAGGAACAACAGACCGCGTCCTACATATCGCTTGGCAATACTGACGACAAGGCGCAGATTGGCCTCTGCCATTTCCTGACCGGCGCGTTCACCGACACCTCCGCCTTCCGCCATACGTTTGCCGAGCTCCTGCTCCTGCTCCATAGAGAGCAATGGCACTTTGCCTATTTCTTTCAGATACATACGCACAGGGTCGTCCGTTGAGTATGCCTCCGCCAATGCGTCCGGGTCAACAAGGTCTTCCTCGGTGATTTCCTCAATCTCAGCGATTTCTTCTAACTCTGATTGGTCAGGCAGCAAGTCCTCGTCAAGAATGACGAGCTTTTCCTTGACCTCATCGTTACCGGTTTCAATACCGAGATTTTCAAGGCGTTCATAAATGCGGTCGATTTGCTCCGGTGTCATATGAAGTTCCTCGAGCGCGTCCGCAATGTCCTTAACGGAGACACTGCCACCGTTGGCTCGCCCTTTTTCCACCAGATCGGTAAATCTGGCCTCAATTGCCTGCGGGTTAGAGCCTTTTTCAAAAAAATCCTGCTCCTGTAAATCGTTTAAGTCGTGTTGGTCGTTCATATGTAATCCTCCAAAGTTAGTAGTTAGCGGTAGTATTATAGTAAGCACTCGGTTATAAGCGATTTTTTGCCGCTACTGCGATATGTCAGAACGCGCGGCAATAAGAGCGGCAAGGTCGCCGCTTTTGGCGGCGCGTTCAGCGCGAATCGTGCGAAGGCAATCGGAAAGCACGTCATAGGCGTTGGAAATCGGCACGGCATTACTGCACAATCGTGACAGCAGCGACATTTCTTCCCGGGTTAACTCCGCTGTCAGGGTTGCCGCGTCCGTACTCTCTCCGGCGCGAAAGCGAGCCAGCATAGCGGCGAGAATCCGCGCAAGTTCCGGAGATGTGAACTCGCTATGCGGGTCAAAATCAAGCGCGGCGAGGATTTGCGGGTCGTTTACAACAAGCTCGATAATACCCTGTTCCGCCGCGGCGCTGCGCGGGTGACTGAATCGAAAGCCGCCGATTCGCGCCGATTCGCGCATAGACTGCACCGGGCGAAGAGCTGATCGATCCTCCTTGCCGCGTTCGGCTCGCGCGAGTTGCTTCGCCGCCTTAGCGGCCTCGGCTGAGATAAACGCGGACTCTACCTGAGCAAGTTTCGCTGCCTTAGGCGCAAACACCTCTCGCCGAATAGGGTCAAGCGTAGCGAAAAGCTGCACTACGGCACGAAGAAAATCGGCGCGCGAGTCGTCCTTGGTGAGATCAAACTCGGATTCGAGCTTGTTAAGCCTGTACGTAACGTCGTCACGGCGATTGTCGAGCAGCCGCCGAAACTCTGCCGCGCCGTGCGATTTTATATAGTCGTCAACATCTTTGCCATCCGGAACACGAAGTACACTCAGGGAAATGCCCGCCTTATCAAGCTCGGCAATAGCACGGTCGGTAGCCTTAATTCCGGCGCTGTCGGCATCGTAGCAAACCACGACCTCTTTTATGTTGCAACGTGATATCAGCGAGACTTGCTCAGGCGTGAGCGATGTACCCATAGAGGCAACAGCGTTATCGAATCCCGCTTGGTGAAGCGTAATCACGTCTATATTGCCTTCAACAAGAATAAAATAATCATATTTCGTATTTTTCGCTAAGTTTATCCCGTAAAGGGTGCGGCGCTTGGAAAAGACGTTCGTAATTTCCGGGGAATTCAGATACTTGGGTTCGCCGTCGTCGAGAATCCTGCCGCCGAACGCTATTACCTGCCCTTTAACGTCTATAACGGGAAACATAAGCCGCTGTCGAAACTTATCGTAGTACGAACTTTTTTTGCTGCTTTTTGCGGACAGTCCGGCGTTGAGCAGGTCAAGGCGGGAATAGCCCATTCCCAACGCGGCGTTACTGAACGAATCCCATGAGTCGGGGGCGTAGCCAAGTCCGAATCGCACGGCGGTATTCATACTGATTCTGCGGTGATTCAAGTAACTTTGAGCCGCCTCGGAAGTCTTGAGTTGAGCGTGAAACCACTTCGCGGCGTCAGTAAGCAGCTTCATTATAACGGAGCGCGATTGAGTGTCTGCGTGAGATTCATTGTCTTCGGGTACAATCAATCCGGCGCGCGCCGCAAGGTAGCGAATAGCATCCGGAAACGAAAGGTTTTCCGCAGTCATAATGAAGTTGACCGCGCCGCCGCCCTTCCCGCAGCCGAAACAATAGTAAAGCTGCTTGTCCGCGGAGACGCCGAACGAGGGTGTCTTCTCGCCATGGAACGGACACAAACCTGTATAGCGCGAGCCGGATACTCGCTTCAGCGTGGTGTAATCTGCGACAAGGTCCTCTAATCGGGTCGCCGAGACAACCTTATCAATGAAGTCGTGCGGAATAGCCAAAAAATTTCCCCCCTGTAAATAAGTAAACGGTAGATTTAACTGCGAACGAACGCGAAGCGGTCATGAGGAACCGCGCGGAACAAACAGTTGAACGAACAAGTTAGTAGCGTAACGATCGGTCATACCCGCTATGTAATCGGCGACAATCCGCTCCGTGCCATAGCGCGAAATCAGAGCAATGTAGTCGTTCGGAAGCTCAATAGGCGCTTTAAGATAATACTCATAAAGGCGTTCCAAAATGCCGAACACCTTGCGTTCCTCCGACTTGACCTCCGGATTCACGTAGACCGTTTCATAAAGGAAACCGTAGAATTCTTGCGCTACGGGACGCATAGACGCACTATAACCGACGATTCCGGTTTGAATGCTGTTTTCGATGACATCGGAAACAAGCGCGTTAATACGCTGACTGTAGCCTTTGCCGAGCGCATAGATTACATTGCGCGGCAGAGCCTCAGCGGTGATAACTCCGGCGCGGATAGCGTCGTCAGTATCATGACAAACATAAGCAAGCCTGTCCGAAATTTGAACGACCTTACCCTCCGCAGTCGCGGGCTTGCCGGACGAAGTATGGTTAAGTATCCCGTCACGAACTTCGTGTGTGAGATTCAGTCCCGCTCCGGATTTCTCCAAACTGTCAGCGGCGCGCAAAGACTGTTCGTTATGGCGGAAATTGCCGGTAATGGTGTTTAGGGCGCGTTCTCCGGCGTGTCCGAACGGCGTATGACCTATGTCGTGACCATAGGCAATCGCAACAGTCAAGTCCTCGTTCAGGCGTAGTGCGCGAGCGATTGTTTTCGCAATGCTGACAACTTCTAAGGTATGCGTCATACGGGTGCGATAGTGGTCGCCTTCCGGCGCGAGGAAAACCTGTGTTTTGTGTTTAAGGCGGCGGAACGCCTTGCTGTGGAGGATACGATCGGCATCGCGGACATAACAGGTTCGCATCGGGCATTCCGGTTCCTTGCGCATCCGTCCTTGCGATGCGTCGGCGAACGCGGCGTTCGGCGCGAGTGTCATATGTTCGGTTTGCTCGGTCTGTCGGCGAATCAAATCATTCATACCATATTATACGCGAGAAAAAGCGAAAATCCTCTTTTCTTCGGAGATTTTTTGCGATATACCGGAGTTTACGCCCGACAAGCGGCAAAGGCAAGGCATATAACGCCATGAGCGCGGAAGCCTTCGCGGTTTTGAGCAGCGTCATCGAACCCGCGATTATGCGGGGTATCTCCCCGCGTATCGCCGTCCGATCCGTGTTTGACAGACGTTGCT